>NZ_JBPXMQ020000006.1:0-236016 GCF_053470405.2 Azospirillum mesophilum | reverse complement strand
TTCCGGGCCATTGCCACACGCTACGACAAGCTTGCCAGCACCTTTCTGGCCGCCGTTTACCTCGTCTCGGCTGTCATCTGGCTCAACTGACGACACGCTCTAAAGCTCCCCGTCCTCCTTCGCCAGACGGCGGTGGATGGCGGTCGCCGCTATGGCCGCCTGCCCCATGGCGACGGAGATCTGGTTGAGCCCCTCCACGATGTCCCCGGCGGCGTAGAGCCCCTCGATTCCCGTCTGCTGGTGCCCGTCGGTGACCAGCCGCCCGTCGGGGCAGATGCGCACGCCCAGCCCCTTCACCGGGTCGGTGCGCGGCACGGTGCCGAGCGCGGAATAGAGCGTGTCGAAGGCCAGCCTCTCGCCCGAGGCCGTGGTCAGCGCGGCGATGCGCCCGCCTTCGGAATGAACCTCGACCACGGGATCCTCCACGGCGCGGATGCCCGCCTCGGCCATGCGGCGCTCCTCGGCCTCTTCCAGGTTCATCGGCTCGCCGAGCGTCAGCAGCGTGATGTCGCGGGAGTAGTTGCGCAGGAACAGCGCCTCCCCCAGCGCGTCGGTGCCGAAGCCGATGACGCCGATGCGGTGGTCGATCACCTCGAACCCGTCGCAGATCGGGCAATGGCGGATCAGGCCGCGCTGCACCGCCTGATAGAGGTTGGGAAGCTGCGGCTCCAGGTCGATGACGCCGGTGGCGGTCAGCACCGTGCGGGCGCGCAGCTCCCGCCCTTCCTTGGTGCGGGCGATGAAGCCGCCCTCGTCCCGCTCCACGCTCTCCACCGTGCCCTGCTCGATGCGGGAGCCGTAGCGCTCGGCCTGGGCGCGCATGCGCGCCAGCAGCTCGTTCCCGGTCACGCCGTCGGGAAAGCCGGCATGGTTGTGCGACAGCGGGATCCAGGAGGCCCGGCTGGCCCCGGCGTCCACCACCAGGAAGCGGCGGCGATAGCGCGCCAGATAGATGGCCGCGGTCAGCCCGGCCGGGCCGCCGCCGACGACCAGCACGTCGAGACGTTCATTGTCCATGAATTCAGGGCTCACGCTGCCTTTGATGATGGGGGGCTTGGTGACGGGGGCTTTGGTGGCGGGCAACCAGGGCGAGGCAGCGGCGCACGGCTTCAAGCTCCCGCAGGTTGGCGGCGAATCCGATCATGAGGAAGCCGGCGAAGATTCCGGCGAACACCACGGCGACGGCCAGCACGACCCGCCACGGCCCTTCGAACGGCGACTGGACGAGCAGCAGCGCGCCCACCAGCCCGCCGCCCGACACGATCCCGATGCCCAGAGCGTCCAGCAAGCGCGGCAAGGTCCCGCCGTCGGCCTGCCGCGGCGGTGCCGTCTGCGTTGCCTCGCGGCGCGGATCGGGTACGGCCACCATGCGTCCGGAACCCCACGCTTGCTCCTCACGCGCAGGGAACAGTCCCGAACGGGGCCGGGTTCCCTCGGCGCGCGGCGAAGGGGCGTCCTTTCGCCGCGCCCGGCGCGCCTTGACGGTCGAAATTGCAAAAGGCAGCGTGTCATAACATCGTGTGTTGCAGCGAGGCGGCCCGTGTCCGCACCCCAGCCATCCTTCCACGCCGACGCGGAGGACAAACCGGACGCCAAGCCCCCGGTCTGCCCGGATCCGGACATCCTCGACGTCGAGCCGATGGTCCGCAACTTCGGCAGCCTCAACCCCACCGTCCACATGCTCTACGCGATGTTCATGAAGGACGAGGACGATCTTGCCAGCATGCTCCGCGACCGTCTGGCGAACAGCGACCTGCAAGGCGCCCGGCTCGCCGCGCACGCCGCGGCCGGGGCGGCCCGCACCGCCGGCGCGCGCCGTGTCGCCCGCCTCTTTTCCAGCATCGAGGACGCGATCCTCAGCGGCGACTCCGCTGTCGTGCACGACAGCGTTTCGGCCCTCGACCAGGCGCTGGCCGACGTGCGGTCCCTCATCAACCAAATTTGAGAATTCCTCAAATTTGATATAACATACCCCCGTATTCTATACGCCGGTGCCTATGCCGGATCGGGGGATGGTCATGGGGTACGAGTCCTGTTCCGTCCTGGTCGTGGAGGATGAGGTGGTCACCCGCAGCGCGTCGGTGCGGCTGCTGCGCCAACTGGGCATCGGCTCCGTGATCGAGGCGTCCGACGGGGCGGAGGCGCTGGCCCGCTGCGACCGCGTCGCCTTCGACGCCATCCTCTGCGACGTGGACATGACGCCGATGGGCGGCCTCGCCTTCGTCGAGGCGCTGCGCCAACGGGAACCGGCGGCCAGCCGCAGGGCGCCGGTCATCATGCTGACCAAGCACACGGAGCCGGAGGTGGTGTTTTCCGCTCGCCGGTTCGGGGCGACCGGCTATCTGGTCAAGCCGCTGACCCCGGCCGGGCTGCGGGACAAGCTGGAAAAGGCGCTCGCGGCGAAACAACCGAACCTCCAAAGCGGATTTCAATCCGCTTTGGACCGCGACCGCGGTCCCGGTGGGAGGGGGGACGGACGGTCGCACGTGCGACCGAAGCCCGGCCGGCGAATGAGGCCATTTGAATCCAAAGCGAACGGAAGTTCGCTTTGGTGTGACATTATTTCTTTCGTAACCAAAGCGACGGCACACTGGATGCGGACAGGGATCAGTCCGGGAGGCTCCGCATGCCGATGAACGTCCTGGAAGTCGCGATCTACGCCTTGGTCCTCACCGCGTCGCAGCCGCGCCCCTTCGAATGCGTGGCCGTGAAGCCGGAAGGCGTGAACTGCACCAACGGCCTCGCCGCCAAGGCCGACAACCCCAGCACGCTGACCTACAACACCGGCGTCCAGGTCCTGAAGGACGCCCGCGGACGCGTGCGCCTGACCAACGGGCTGAACACCGCGGTCGACGCCTCGGCCTGGGTGGTGTTCAAGGATGCGTCCGGACAGGCGAAGCTCAGCGTGCGCAAGACGGGGCCGTTCCGCTTCAAGTTCTCCAACGGCTTCACCTGCGAGATCATCGGGCTTGAGGAGGACATGGCCCGCTGCTTCAAGCCCTGACGGTCACCGGAATCACCCCAGCCGCGCCCGGTCGTGCGGCGCGTCGAGGTTCAGCGCCGGTCCCTTCGGCACGATGCCGGTCGGGTTGATCATGGTGTGGCTGGCGTAGTAGTGGCGCTTGATGTGCGCGAAGTTCACCGTCGCCGCAACGCCCGGCACTTGGTAAAGGTCGCGCAGGTAGCCGGACAGGTTCGGGTAGTCGGCGATCCGCCGCAGGTTGCACTTGAAGTGCCCGACATAGACGGCATCGAAGCGCACCAGCGTGGTGAACAGGCGCCAGTCCGCCTCCGTCCGCCGGTTGCCGACCAGCCAACGCTGTGTGGCGAGTCGCGCGTCCAGCTCGTCCAGCGCGGCGAACAGCGCGTCGAAGGCCTGCTCGTACTTTTCCTGGCTGGTGGCGAAGCCGGCCTTGTAGACGCCGTTGTTGATGCGGTCGTAGACGAAGGCGTTGATCCGGTCGATCTCCTCCGCGAGGTCGGCCGGATAGAGGTCCACCGACGCATCGCCCAGCGCGTCGAATTCCCGGTTCAGGATCCGCATGATCTCAGCGGACTCGTTGTTCACGATGGTGTCGGTTTGCTTGTCCCACAGCACCGGCACGGTGACCCGGCCGCTGTAGTCGGGCTTGGCCTTGGCGTAGACCTCGTACAGGCGGGTGGAGCCGGTGATCGGGTCGGGTTCCGGGAAGGTCCAGCCCTCCGCCCCCATCAGCGGGTCGACGACGGTCACCCCGATCACGCCCTCCAGCCGCTTCAGCGCGCGGGCGATCAGGGTGCGGTGCGCCCAGGGGCAGGCCAGCGACACGAACAGGTGGTAGCGGCCCGCTTCCGGACGGTAGGGGGTCGAGCCGTCCGCCGCTACCCGGTTCCGGAACTGTGTCTCCGGCCGTACGAACGCGCCGCCGGTGGTTTTCGTGTCGTACCACTGGTCGTGCCAGCGGCCCTCGATCAGCAGGCCCATCGCGTGTCCTCCCCCAGCCCCTCCCGATGCCCCTCCCCCAGCGGAACCGGGAGAGGGGCGTGCCGATCAACCGTGCAGCTTCTTCGCGATCTCCGCGACATGCTTGCCCTGGAAGCGGGCGCCGTCCAGTTCGACCGCGCTCGGCTGGCGGGAGCCGTCGCCGCCGGCGATGGTGCTGGCGCCGTAGGGCGTATTGCCCATCACCTCGTCCACGCCCATCTGGCCCTGGAAGCTGTAGGGCAGCCCAACGATCACCATGCCCTGGTGCAGCAGAACGATGTGCGTGCTGAGGATGGTGCTCTCCTGCCCACCGTGCTGCGTGGCGGAGGAGGAAAAGACGCTGCCCACCTTGCCGACCAGCGCGCCCTTCATCCACAAGGCGCCCGTCTGGTCGAGAAAGTTCTTCATCTGGCCCGGCATGTTGCCGTAGCGGGTCGGCACGCCGAAGATGATGGCGTCGTAGTCGGCCAACTCGTTCGGGGTCGCGATGGGGATGTTCGGCTCTTCCTTGAAGTGCGACTTCTGCCGGACCTCCTCAGGCACCAGTTCCGGCACCCGCTTGACCGTCACTTCGGTTCCGGGGACCGAGCGCGCTCCCTCCGCGGCGGCCTGCGCCATCGTCGAGATGTGCCCGTAGCTGCTGTAGTAGAGCACCAGGACCTTGGCCATGTCTCTTTCCCTCTTTGATTGGCCCTCATTGCTGGGGTGTCCACTGAGATAGCGCGTTGTGACGGGTCAGCAAATCCAACCCGCTGGAACTTCATTGTTCCAGGGTGTACAACAATGGCATGGATCGCCTCGACGACATGCTCGCCTTCATCAAGGTGGTGGACACGAAGAGCTTCACCGCCGCGGCGGAGCGCCTGAACCTGTCCAAGTCCGTGGTCTCCCGCCGCATCGCGGAGCTGGAGAACCGGCTGGGCGCCCGGCTGCTGAACCGCACGACGCGCAAGCTCAGCCTGACCGAGGTCGGGCAGGCCTATTACGAGCGCTGCACCCGCATTATCGCCGACCTGGAGGAGGCGGAACAGGCCGTCGCCGACCTGCATTCCGCCCCGCGCGGCCGGCTGCGCGTCAACGCGCCGGTGTCCTTCGGGTACAAGCACCTCGCCCCCGCGGTTGCGGAGTTCTTGGAGCGCCACCCGTCCATCGAGATCGAGATGGACCTGAACGACCGCTACGTGGACCTGATCGACGAGGGGTACGATCTGGCCGTCCGCATCGGGCGGCTGCGCGACAGTTCGCTGATCGCCAAGCGGCTCGCCCCGGCCCGGGCCGTCGTCTGCGCCAGCCCGTCCTACCTGGAGACGCACGGTACGCCGTCCGTGCCGGAGGATTTGGCCAGCCACAACTGCCTGATCTACACCAACGTCCCGACGGCCGAGCAGTGGCAGTTCCGCGTCGATGGGGAGGTCCGGTCCGTGCGCGTGTCGGGTTCGCTGCGCGCCAACAACGGCGATCTGCTGTGCGCCGCCGCGGTCGCAGGGGTGGGAATCGCGGCGCTGCCGACCTTCCTGTGCGGCGACGCGCTGGCGTCCGGCGCGTTGAAATGCCTGCTGCTGGACTGCTACTCGTTGGAATCGAACGTCTACGCGGTCTATCCGCAGAACCGGCACCTGTCGCCCAAGGTGCGCGTCTTCGTCGATTTCCTGGCCGAGCGCTTCGGGCCACGCCCCTACTGGGACTGCGCGCTGGTCGGCCTTGAGGACGGAACCGCCCTTATTCCGTCGGAGACGACCGGCGGCGGGCGCGCAGATTGAGGGCGTTGAGGAAGCTGGTCGGCTGACCGCCGGGGCCGGCAGCAGCGGCCTGACCGCCGTCCCTCTTCGGCGCGGTGGCGAGGAAGCCGCCGACGCGGGCGCGCAGTTCCACCGCGTCGTAGGCGGCGTTGTCGGCGTCCTCCGCCACCTTGCGACGCACGTCGGGGTCCAGCGTGTTGAAGGCGCGGGACGCGAATTCGAAAGCCGGCTGCGACTTGGTGGCGATCACCTGCCGCAGCGCCTTGGACACCAGCACCGTGTCGAGTCCGCCCGGACCGTCCACCCCGTCCAGAACATCGGCAAGGATGCCGATGGCCTGAATGGTCCGGTTGTCATCGAGCGAGAGAGGCTCCAGGCCGTCCATGGCACTCACTTTCGATGTTTATCGACGACGCGTGTCCCGATGTTTATCGGCGACGTAATTTTGCCGGACAGATCCTTCCGCCGGTGCGAACAAGCATAGTCTGACAGCAAGGCTCTGGCAATGCGCACGGTATTACGACGCCCGGTTGACCAGCGCCACGCCCGCGACGGTCAGCGCCATGCCGGCCAGCGCCAGGACGCCCAGCCGCTCGTCGAACATGGCCCAGGCGATCACGGCGGTGACCGGCGGAACCAAGTAGAACAGGCTTGCCACGCGGGCCGCGGCACCCCGGCGGATCAGCGCGTAGAGCAGGAAGATCGCGCCCACCGACAGCACGAAGCTGAGCCACAGCAGCGCGAAGACGAACTCCCCGGTCCAGCGGACCTGCATGGTCTCGAACAGCGGGGCGAGCACCGCCAGCACCGCCGCCGTGGCCGCGTACTGGATGGCCGCACCGCTGCGCAGGTCCATCGCCGTGCCGTGGCGCTTCTGGTAGAGCGTTCCGAAGGTGATGCCCAGCAGCGCGGCGATGGCCAGCACCATGCCGACGGCGTTGGCCGAATCGAAGCTGATCTTCTCGCTGACCACCAGCCCCACGCCGCCCAGCCCCAGCATCAGGCCGCCCCACTGGCGCGCGGTCACCCGCTCTCCCAGCAGCGGGCCGGACAGCGCCGCCGTCAGCAGCGGCTGCACGCCGACGATCAGCGCCGTCACGCCGGCCGGCATGCCCTTGGCGATGGCGCAGAAGACCCCGGTCAGATAGACGCCGTGCACCAGCAGCCCGGCCAAGGCGATCCGCCCGGCTTCCGCCCAGCACTTCGGCCAGGGTGCCCGCGTGACGAGCGCCACAAGCCCAAGCACGACGGCCACCAGCCCCAGCCGGATCAGAAGGAAGGTGATCGGCTCCGCGTAGGGAAGGCCGTATTTGGCGCCGATGAAGCCCGTGCTCCACAGCAGCACGAACACGCCCGGCATCAGGCGCACCCATTCGGGCCGCCCGCCCGTGGCGGCGGACGCTTGCACGGTCATGATTTGCTTGTCTCCCAACCCAAGGCTTGCGCCTCTTGTCCTAACCCGAGGCTTGAGCCTCTTGCATGTCCGGTCCCTGCTCTTCCACCGCCGGGGCTTGTGCCACCACCGCCGGTTTCACCGGCAGGCGCCGCGCCTCGGCGACCGCCTGGAGATGGGCGCGCAGATTGGCGTCCCGCTGCACCAGCCGGCGGAAATCCTTCTCATCCAGGACCAGCAGTTGGCAATAGCCCAGCGACCGCACGTCTGCATTGCGCCGCTGGCGGGTCAGCAGGGCCATCTCTCCGAACACGTCGCCGGTGCCCAGCTTCACCGGTTCCGGCAGGCCCGGCACCAGCACCTCCACGGCCCCCGACGCGATGAAGAACATGGCGTCGCCCCGCTCGCCCCGGCGCACGATGGTCTCCCCCGGCAGGGCGAGGCGCGGCTTCAGCAGCGTGGCGATGTCGTGCAGCCGGTCGGCCTCCAGCCCGGCGAAGAGCGGCACGCGGCCGACCAGATCCTTGAGGTCAAGCCGCAGGTCGAGCTTCGGCAGCCGTTCCAGCGCGCGGCGGCGCTGGTCGAGGTCGCGTTCCAGGTCGGTCAGGACCTCCTGGCTGATGATCGACTCCGCGTGCAGCGTGCGGTAGTCCGCCTCCTCCAGCCGCAGCGCCGCACGGCCGACGTAGCGGCTCTGCAGGACCAGCGCGTAGTCCGGGTATTGCAACTTCAGCGCGGACAGCGCCTGCTCCACCATGCCCAGCCGCACGACCAGCATGCCTTCCAGCTCGCAGGAGACATCCTCCCCCAGCACCTGGGCGATCTTGGACTTGGTGAAGTCCAGCAGCTCGCGCTGGACGGTGCGCACGCCGATCAGGATCTCGAACCGCATCGCCAGTCGCCGCGCCAGCGGGGCGTGGATGCCGAAGCGGCGGTGCAGCAGGCTCGCCACGCGCATCCAGGGGGTGAAGGCGATGAAGGGCTCCTCGAAGGCGCGGTAGCCGTTGCGCCCCTGTGCCTTCACCGCGTCGAGCAG
Source organism: Azospirillum mesophilum (assembly GCF_053470405.2). Taxonomy (NCBI): domain Bacteria; kingdom Pseudomonadati; phylum Pseudomonadota; class Alphaproteobacteria; order Rhodospirillales; family Azospirillaceae; genus Azospirillum; species Azospirillum mesophilum. The sequence continues at coordinate 227,884 of NZ_JBPXMQ020000006.1, read as the reverse complement.
GCGTCCGGTGCGGTTGGTCAGCAGTTCCACCACGGCGCGCGACAGCACGCCTTCCTTGAAGTGGGCGAAATACAGCTCCTCTTCCCGGTTCACCAGGATGGCGAGGCCGATGGTGATGCGGTCCTCGTTGCTGATGGGCTTTTCCGCCTCGCGCTCCCGGTCGATGGCGGACAGGCGCCCGGCGTATTGGGACACCATCGCCTCCGTCGCCGGAGCGTCCACCTCGTAATGGCGGGCGACGTCCTCCACCCGCTCCCGGATGCCGGCCAGCGACAGGGCGAGTGCGCGGTTGCGCATGGCGTGCTCCACCGGCGACAGCTGGTCGAGCCCCAGCAGCCGGATCACCGCGCGCAGCGTCGTGCCGTTGACGAACAGCGTGTAGAAGACGAAGCCGATGACCAGGATGGCGACGAAGCTCTGCACCCGGTCCGGCACGCGGGCGTTCTCCGTCACGGCGAGCGCCAGCGTCAGCGACACGGCCCCCCGCAGGCCGCCCCACAGCATCACCGCCTTGTAGGAATGGCTGACCCGCTCCGACAGACCGGCGGCGGACAGCAGCGGCAGCAGGCCGAACAGCACCAGCGCGCGCGCCGCCGTGGCGGCACCCACCACCACCAGCACGAGCCCCACGTCGACCCACCCCACCCCGCCCAGCAGGCGCGGCACCAGGATGGCCGTCAGCAGGAAGATCAGCGAGTTGGCCCAGAAGCCGAGCTGCCGCCAGACATGCTCCAGCGCCCCCCAGGTGGTCGGGGAGATACGCGTCCGCCCGACCGAGCCGATGACCAGCGCCGCCGTCACCACCGCCACGACGCCCGACGCCCCGACGTAATGCTCCGCCAGCACGTAGCTGAGATAGGCGAGCGCCACGGTCAGCGTGATCTCCGCCATCGGCTGGTTGCGCACCGGCTCCACCAGGAAGCAGACGACGCGCCCGCACAGATAGCCGGTCAGCACCCCGCCCGCGAAGTCGCGCAGGAACTCCACGGCGGCTTCCATGGCGCCGCCCTGGGCGTTGCGCGTCAGCATGCCGAGCAGCAGCGTGAACAGCGCGATGGCCGCCGCGTCGTTCAGCAGGCTTTCGCCTTCGACCAGCATGGTCAGCCGGCGCGGCGCGCCCAGGTCGCGGAACACGCCGATGACCGCCGCCGGGTCCGTGGTGGCGAGGATGGACCCCAGCAGCAAGCAGGCGACCAGCCCCACGGAGGTGAAAAGGCTGAGCGCGTAGCCGACAGCGAAGGTGCAGACGAACACCGCCACCACGGCCAGCAGCAGAATCGGCCCGATGTCGTCGAACAGCCGGCGCACGTCCACGGCCAGCGCCGTTTCGAACAGCAGCACCGGCAGGAAGATGTAGAGCAACGCCTCCGACGAGACGTCCAGCTCGGCGAGCGAATTCAGGAAGTCATGGAAGGGACCGGCCCCGGTCGTGCCGGCGAAGGCCTGGATCACCGCGCCCAGCGCCACGCCCACGGCGGCCAGCAGCACGGTGTAGGGCACCTGCAACCGCGCGGCCAGCGGCGGCAGGAAGCTCACCAGCGCAAGCAGGCCGGAAACTCCAAGGACGTAGATGACGATGTCGTGCATTGGCCCGCCTTGCCGGTTGAGGCTTGGCCTGCACGGTATCGCCGCACTTTGGCAGGAGCAAGGCCAGCGTCGGGGACAATGGTATTCTCCCTCTCCCCGGAGGGGAGAGGGAACAACAGACACTCACCCCACCGGCAGGGCCACCGTGATGCGGAAGCCGCCGGTTGCGCGGTTCTCGGCGCGGACCTTGCCGCCGAAGGCTTCGATGTTGCGGCGGACGATCCACAGGCCGATGCCGAAATGCGTCGCCTCGGCCTGGTTGTGCGCCGTTTCGTCCTCCGGCATGCCGCGTCCCGGCTCGCGCTGGGAGAAGTAGCGCTCGAAGATACGCGGCAGGTTGGCGGGATCGACGCCCGGACCCTCGTCCTCCACCACCAGCTCCGCCCAGCCGCCGCTGCGGGTCAGGCGCACGCTGACGGTGCCTTCGGACGGGGAGAAGCTGACGGCGTTCTCCACCAGATTCTCGATGACGGTTTCCAGGATGTCCTCGCCGGCCCGCACCACGATCCCGGATTCGATGCGGGATCGCATGTGCAGTTGCCGCTCGGCGAGCAGGCTGGTGTAGCCCCCGGCCATCCGCTCCACGAGGTCCGACAGGTCCACGCGGCGGCGCGGCGGGGCCAGCAGATCGGCGGCGGCCTCGTCCATACGGCGGGCGAAGGACACCAGCCCGTCCAGCTTGTCCAGCGACTTCTCGATCATGGTCAGGGCGCGCTGGCTGCGGTTGTCCCCCAGCGAGAGGGAGCGGCGCAGCGGCTCCGTCGACTGGCGGATGACCGCGATCGGGGTCTTGAAGGCGTGGGCGTTGTCCTCGGCGGCGCGGCGCAGCGACCGGGCGCTCTCGCGCAGCGTGTCGACCAGCCGGTCGAAGTCTTCGGCCACGCCGGCCAGCTCCGGCACGGTGTTGCGCGTGGCGAAGGAGCCCTGGCCGCCATCAGCCCCGATCCCGCCGCTGACGATGTCGCGGGCAAGGTCGCGGAAACGCCGCAGGTTGCGCCAGACCCCCAGCAGAACGCCCATGACCAGCACGGCCATGACCACGTAGATCAGCGCCGCGGCCTGGACCACCGGCGTGCTCCAGTAGGGCCGGCCGAGGGAGGATTCCAGATAGCCGCCGGCCGTGTGGCTGGTGACCAGCGCCCAGCAGCCGAAGGCCGTGTAGACCGGCGTGACGGAGGTCAGGATCTCCACCCCGCCCGACGAGCGCGGCAGGCGCAGGGCCAGCGGCGCGTTGCCCTCGCAGGAGGCGCCCAGACGGTCGAGGACGCCCTGCTCCAGCAGCTGCGTCCGCTCCGCGTTCAGGTCGTCGGTCGGGACCGACGGGCTTGCCCCCACATAGAAGAAGCCGTCGCTGCCCGACATGCTGCGCGGACGCACCAGCAACTTCAATCGGGTGTTGTCGTCCGCGAAGCGGCCGAGCGCCGTGCCGAGATGCGGCAGGGCCGCGCGGTTGGCGCGGGACAGGTCCGGCTCAAGCGCGCGGGCGATCAGCTCGCCCTGCTGCTGCGCGCTTTGCAGCAGCAGGGTCTGCGTCGCCACGTCGGCCCGCTGGAACTGATCGTAGATCAGGATCGGAACCGCCAGGAAGACGATGGTCAGCAGCGCCAGCCGGCTCGCCAGCGAACGCCACAGCCACCGCACCCGGACCGTGGGAAATCCCATGGTCACCCGTGCCTTGCCCGCGTGGCGGGCCTCAATCGGCAGCAGCGCCATCGACCATCACATCGTCGGCGTCGTCGCGCGTCCGGCCCGTGCCGCCCGCGCCGTTGCCCCAGCGGTAGCCGAAGCCCGGATAGTTCTCGATGCAGTCGAAGTTGGCGTCGGCGACGCGGAACTTCTGACGGATGCGCTTGATGAAGGCGCGGACGTTGGCGCGGTAGCCCGACGGACCGTAGCCGGCGACGAAGCCCTTGCCGTGCACGAGGTCGTAGATCTCGCGGTAGGACACGTCCTCTTCGGGGCGCGTCGCCATCAGCTTGACGATGTTGAACTCGGTCAGCGTCAGGTCGATGCGCTGGCCGCACCACAGGGCGCGGCTGTTGTCCAGGCGAAGCTCCAGGTTGCCGAGCGTGTGGACGGATTCCTTCGGAACCTCCGCCTCCTCCGGCGTGCCCTTGGAACCGTCGACGATGAGGCGCATGCGCTTCAGCAGGATCGACAGGCTGCGCGACTTCTCCACGAAGTCCAACGCGCCGCCGGCCAGCGCGGCCTCTTCATAAATCTGGTCCGACAGCACGGTCAGGAAGATGACCGGCAGGTCGATGCCGCGGGCGCGCATCTGCCGCAGGACGTCGATACCGTCCATCTTCGGCATGCGCCAGTCCAGCAGCACGATATCGACCGAACCGCCGTTGGCGAAGAAATCGAGCGCGGGTTCCCCGCGGTCGAAGGTGACGACCTCGTACCCCTCGTCGCCGAGGTTGAGGCTCAAGGACTCGCGGAACAGGTCGTCATCATCGACCAGGGCCACGCGGGCGAGCGTCGCCTCAGTCATTGCGGACATCCCAGCCTTGGGCGAGGAGTTGAGCGAAGCATCGTTTATCGACATCTGGGACATTTTCGCTGCTCTTCAGATCGTAAGAGAGGGCTCGGAAGTCCTGGGAGGACGTCATGTCCATGAAGAAGAAGACTTTGAGCGTGCAATCGCCCTTGGCGTAGTGCCACACCTTCGCGGGTGTCGCCTCTTCCACTGCGGCAGGGGTGCCCAGGAGACGCCGGGTCTGGAGCTGGTCCAGGCCGACGAGCGTATCGGGTGACATCGTGGCGGCCGGCGTCTTGCCGACCATGGATGTTGCGGGCGGCGCGACGGGCAAGGCCGCCACTTCCGTTCCGGCCACGTTGACCGTTCCAGCGGCGTCGCCGGTCGTCGGACCGGGCATCGCACCAGACATCGCGAGCGGCGCCGTCGTCTCCTTTGCCGTGGCCTTGGCCAGCGACGGTGGAGCAGGCTTGGCTCGCGGAACCGGGGGAACGGTCATGGCCGTGCGCCCCGCGGCTGCGGTCTGCGTCTCGGGAGGAACGGCTGTGCCGGGACATCCCGCCAGCAGCAGAACCGCCAGCATCAGGCCCGCACTGCTGCGTCGGCACCCCGCTCCGACAACAGCTCCAGCCACTTCGCGTATGGTACCCGTCATGGTCTTGCTCGGGCCTTTCAAGCATCGTGGTTGAATTCGCGGGCGGTCTTGCCGGCTCAATGCCTGCACTCGCCGCCTCCGTGAGAGCCAAAATCAGTCCATGCTGGTTAATGCGCCGTTAAACGCCCGCTATCTACCCCCTTTTCGTACGCATTTGCGACCACATTTTATTCCCACCACTTTCGATAGGGTGATTTTCGAAACAATTTGCCTCTTACAAAGACAGCGCTTTGCAGACGGATCGCTTTGGATGCGGGGTTATCGTCTTACCATCGACCGGGAGGCGAGCAGCGCAATGGAAGCACGCACAACACGCGAAGGCGCGCGACGCCGGTAAAGGCCGATGGGATGCGCAGAGGGGGAGACGGGGGAAAAGGAATGGCCCAAAAAGCAATCGGCGGCAGGGCCACCCGGGTCTGGCCCCACCGCCGGTCAGCCGGACGGGCAACGATATCGATGCGATGAGCGCGCCGAACAGCGGCTCTCACGGAGGTTGCCGCGTGAACTCCAGCCTTCTATCCGGCCGGTCCCAAGACCGGTCGGCCGCGTGCGTCCAATGCTTTCCAAGCATCAACCTTCACAGCAGAAAGGATGCGCCCACCCAAGGAAATCGTCAAGACAGCGCAGGTCTGCAAAATTGGAGGGCTTACCCCGGTTGGAATACTTCCGTCGGAACGGTCCCTGCTTCAGAGGAAGGAGTGTTTCGCGGCCAGGATCATCAAACCGGCCATTATGCCAGCAGATTCACCACCGTCTGCGCTCCGGACAGCGCCGGGCCGGCGGCAGCCGTGGCAGCGGCGGCCCCTCCCGCGCCGCCAGAATCGGCGCCAGCCTCGGCACCCTCTCCTCCCCCGTTCGCATCGGCGGCTGCGTTCAGAAAATCCTTGATCGAAACGCTGGAGCCGAAGGCGGCCTGACGCAGGCGGTTCACCTCGCCCTGGGCACCGTCGACAATCTTGTCGTAGGCCTTGAAGGATTCCTTGCGGGCCTTGCGGCGCTCCATGACCTGATCCGCCTCGTTGGCGATCTTGGCCTCGCCGATGACCGATTTCACGTCGGACAACACCTTTTCGACACGACGGCCGAATTCGTCGGCTTCGCGGTAGCGGGACATCTTCAGAGTGTTGTCGGCCATCATGCGCTGCATCAGCGCCCGCCCCCGTTCACCCGTCAGGCCGGCGCCGCTGGGGTGCTGGCCGGCCAGGGCCTCGCTCACCGCCTTCGCCAGATCCGCCGGATCCGCGGACGAGGAGGACGTCTCGGACGTATCCTCGTCCGTTCCTTCCCCCTCCGCCGTGGCTTCCGCCTGCGACGCGTCGCTCGCCACGTCGGCGGCCTCGGCCTCGGTTTCGGCCGACGCGCCCTCGGTCTCCTCGGGCGCCTGCTCGGCGACGGCGGCGGCTTCCTGCGCCAGGGCCGCCGCTCCGGCGTTCGGGTTGTCCTTCCCCGGCGGCTGGGCGTCGGGCCGGATGGTCATGGTGACGTTCACCGACATTTCCGTCTGCACGACGGTCAGCGAGGTGCGCGTGATGGTGTGCTCGATCTCCAAGCCCGCACTGGCACTGGCACCCGTCCCGGCGCCGCCGGGCAGCCCCATCTCCGCCGCCGCCGCGACACCCTCTCCGTAGGATTTCGCGGCGCGTCCGGCCTCGCGGGCCAGGATCGCCGCCTCGCGCGCGAGTTGCGCCAGCTTGTCCCGGTTGCCGTGGGAAAAGCGCAGGGTCAGCTTCAGTTCGGCGATCTTGCGCTCGACCTCCTCCAGCTTCTGCTCCGCCGCGGCCTTGGGGCCGCCGACACGCTTCGCCTCCTCCATCGCGTTGACGGCGGCGGTGTGGTTGCGCTGCTGCTCCGGCGTCAGGGAGAAGGTCATGGGCAGCCGGATGGCGTCGGCCTTGTCGGACAGCCGCTGCTTGGCATCCTTGGCGTCCATCGCCTCCATGTCCCGTTCCCAGGTCTTCTTCGCCTGCTGGAGACGGAACATGCTGCTCTGGCTGTCGGCCAAGACGCTGAAGATGCCGCTCACGCCCGCCTCCTCCGGTTCATCTGGGCCGAGTACAATTCGCGGGTAAGTTTAGCACGCTTTTGTGATCTGTCCATTTTCGACGTGCAGGGGCCGCACCGGACCGGCAACCCGGCGTTGCCGCCGCAAAGCCTTGTACACACGCCGGAACTCCGAAGGCCGCGCTGGTGTTTGTGTGGTCGAACATCGGACGCCGCTCAGCGCGGCGAGACGCCGCAGGCCGCGGAAACACGAAATCCCGAGGAGGAAAGCAGATGGCAGACCGCGACACGTCGGGCACCGGCGGACCGAACCACAAGGCATCGGATCCGATGGCCCGTAACCAGACCGGCATAGGTCAAACCGGCATGGGCCACAACAACAGCACGGATCGCATGAGCAGCGACATCAGCCGCATGACGGACGAGGCGACCGAGGCCGGCCGCGACACCATCAGCTCTGCGCAGGGCCGCATCCGCTCGCTTCTGGAACAGCAGAGCCACCGCGCCGCCGACCAGCTCGGCAGCGTCGCGAACGCGCTTCACAAGGCCGCCGAACAGTTGAGCGAGGAGAACAACGGCACCGCTGCCCACTACGCCGGCCAGGCCGCCGACCGGGTGGAGCAGGTCGCCGACATGCTGCGCAACTCCACCGTGGACGACATGGTGAGCCAGGTCGAAGGCTTCGCCCGCCGCCAGCCGGAGGTGTTCGTCGGCGCGGCCTTCGCGGTCGGCTTCCTGTTCGCCCGCTTCATCAAAAGCTCCGGTGAGCGTCGATTTCAGGGCCAGGGCACGTCGCGGCTGAGCTCTTCCGGCACGATGGGGTCGGGGAACATGGGATCGGGGACGATGGGCTCCCGCTCCACCGGGCGCTGGGGTCAGGAAGAGCGCGGCTACGGCCGGTCGAGCATGGGCTCCGGCATGGACAGCGACACCCGCCGCGGCATGGCGGGCGGCCTCGCCGGTTCGACGTCCATGAGTTCGTCGTCCATGGGCTCTGCCGGGGACCGCGCGCGCCAGGGCAACTACGCGACGGCCGGCGCCGCCCCACCCCGCTCGTCGCTCAACGCCGCCACCGCGGCCACCAGCGCCGCGCGCACCCGTGACGCCGCGCAGCTGATGGCCGGCGGCTCGCCGGAACCGACCCCGGCCAGCACGTCCGACATCGGCACGGCGAAGCCCAATCAAGGCAAGCCGTCATCCAACATGGGGGCCACCGTGGGCGCCACCACCGGCGGCAACGCCGGCACCACCTCCACCGGCACGCCGCTCAGCGCAGCGCCGTCGTCCGGCGGCAAGCCCCAGGGTTCGTCGTCATGAGCGCGGCGGAGGACCGTTCCTACGATCCACGGCAGGAGCGTCCCATCGCCGGCCTGTTCGCGGATCTGGCGCGCGAGACCACCAATCTCGCGCGTACGGAGATCGAGCTGGCGAAGGCCGAGCTGACCGAAAAGGCGGGACAGGCGGCGGGCGGCGTCGCCTATGTCGCCGCCGGCGGGATGATCGCCTTCGCGGGCGTTCTGGTCCTGCTGGCCGCCGCCGTGCTGGCGCTGTCGAACGTCGTCGCGCCGTGGCTCGCCGCGGTGATCGTCGGGGTCGTGGTGCTCGCCATCGGCGGCGTGCTGGCGATGATGGGCAAGAGCCGGCTCAGCGCCGAAAATCTCCAGCCGAAGCGGACCATCGAGACGCTGCGCGACGACAAGCGCTGGGCGCGGTCCCAGCTGGCCCGATGAGCGGCGGATCAAGAGACGGTCGGGACCGGTCCGGCGAGGACCGCACCCGCGATTATGACGCGATGCAACGGGACATCCGCGAAAGCCAGACGCGGATCGACGAAACGATCGGCGCGCTGCGGAAGAAGGCCGCGCGGCTCGCCCCCCGGCATTTGATGGAGCAAACCATGAATCGGATGCACAACACGACCAGCGGCGGGCGCGACCAGCGCCACCACGAGGGCGGCTCCTACCGGGGCGGCCAGTCGCGCGGCTGGACCTCCTCGGTCACCGACACGGTGCGCGACAACCCCGTCCCGCTCGCCCTGATCGGGCTGGGATTGGGCTGGCTGGCCCTGTCCGGCAGCGGCTACGACCGCCGCATCGCCCGCAGCGGCACGATGCACTCCGTGCGCGACCGCGCCGGCAGCGCCGCGCAATACGCCCGCGACACCTTCTACAGCGCCAGCGGCAGCGTGCGTGATGCGGCCAGCAGTGCATACGACCGTGCCAGCGACGCGGCCAGCAGCGCTTACGACCGTGCCAGCGATGCCGTCAGCGGTGCCTACGACCGCGCCAGCGACGCGGTGGAAAGCGCCACGGACAGTGTCCGCGGCATGGGCGGCAGCATGACCGGCGGCAACCGCGCCTACGGCGGCGGCCGTTCGCAATCGCACATGCAGGGCGACGGCGGCCACGGTCGCAGCATGATGTCCACGGAGCGCCTGCACAGCGCGACGAGCCGCCTGTGGGACATGGTGGACGAACACCCGCTGGTGGCCGGCGTCATGGGCGTGGCGCTGGGGGCGGCGCTCGGCGCCAGCATCCCATCGACCAGCTATGAGAACCGCTGGATCGGCGACTACGCCGACGAGGCCACCAACCGCGCCAAGGAACTGGCCCAGGAGGCCATGGACCGCGGCACCCGCGCCGCCCGCGCCGCCGTCGAAGCGGCCAAGGACGAGGTGGGCGACGCCGTCACCGCCGCCAGCGCGGCGGCACGCGAGGAGGTGAACAAGCCGGCGTGATCCAGCGGCTTCCGCGTTTTTGAAGTCCCTTCAAGGTCCACGCTCGACTTCAGCGGTCCCGCGCCATTTGGCGGGGCCGCTATTTTCTTATTCCGATTGGGGTTTTTGCGCGAGAACGAGCCCGGACCGCGACAGATCGCCGCAGTGCGCGCCGCGCACCCCTGCCATTAATATACCTGAGTGTTTTCCGTGGGGATTCCCGTCATGGTTCCGCTTGACAACCGTCGCGGCATGGCCACTTAATCGGGACTAATTTAGTCCTGTATTGGGGCGTCCATGATCCGGCTGAGCAAGCTGACCGACTACGCCATCGTCGTCCTGAGCGAGATGGCGCGCCATGTGGGCACGGTGCACACCGTCACCCACTTGGCCGAGCGCACCGGCGTGCCCGCCCCCACCGTCGCCAAGCTGATGAAGGCGCTGACTCCGGCTGGCCTGACGACCTCGCACCGTGGTGCCGCCGGTGGTTATGCGCTGAGCCGCACCGCGGATGCAATCTCCATCGCCGAAATCATCACGGCCCTCGACGGCCCGATCGCCCTGACCGCCTGCGTGGAGGGCGCCGACACCCAATGCGGGGTGGAACGGCTGTGCCCGATGAAGGGCGGTTGGGAAAAGGTCAACCGCGCCATTCGTGGCGCGCTGGAGCAAGTCACGCTGGCCGACATGATGGGGCCGCCCGGTTGGGCCGAAACCGGCTTCATTGGGGACGACTCCGCACCGACACGGCGCGCCGTCTGACGTTCGGCGCACACTGGTAACGCTTTTAGGGAACGGGAAAGAGCATGGCCGCCACGACCGAAACCGTCGATCAGGTCCGCGCCGTCACGGAGCAGAAGTACAAGTACGGCTTCACGACGGACATCGAATCCGACGTCGCACCGAAGGGCCTGAACGAGGACATCGTCCGCTTCATCTCCGCCAAGAAGGAGGAGCCGGAATGGCTTCTCGAATGGCGCCTGAAGGCGTTCCGCGCCTGGCAGGAGATGGAGGAGCCGCGCTGGTGGCCGAAGCTGTCCTTCCCGCCGATCGACTATCAGGATGCGCACTACTACGCCGCGCCCAAGATGAAGGCGAAGCCGAAGTCGCTGGACGAGGTCGATCCGGAGTTGCTGAAGACCTACGAGAAGCTGGGCATTCCGCTCCGCGAGCAGGAGATCCTGGCCGGCGTCGAGGGTTCGGAAAACAAGAGCCCGGCCATCGCCGTGGACGCCGTCTTCGACAGCGTGTCGGTGGCGACCACCTTCAAGGCCAAGCTGGAGGAGATGGGCATCATCTTCTGTGCCATCTCCGAAGCCGTGCACAAGTGTCCGGAGCTGGTGCAGCAGTATCTGGGCTCCGTCGTTCCCTACACCGACAACTTCTACGCCACGCTGAACTCGGCGGTCTTCACGGACGGCAGCTTCGTCTACATCCCGAAGGGCGTGCGCTGCCCGATGGAGCTGTCCACCTATTTCCGCATCAATCAGGCCAACACCGGCCAGTTCGAGCGGACGTTGATCATCGCTGATGCCGGCAGCTACGTCAGCTATCTGGAAGGCTGCACGGCGCCCAAGCGCGACGAGAACCAGCTGCACGCCGCCGTGGTCGAGCTGGTGGCGCTGGACGACGCGCAGATCAAGTACTCGACGGTCCAGAACTGGTATCCGGGCAACGAGGAGGGTGTCGGCGGCATCTACAACTTCGTGACGAAGCGCGGCGCCTGCCGCGGCCGCAACTCCAAGATTTCCTGGACGCAGGTGGAGACCGGCTCCGCCATCACCTGGAAGTACCCGAGCTGCATCCTCCAGGGCGACAACTCGGTGGGTGAGTTCTACTCGGTGGCCATCACCAACAACCACCAGCAGGCCGACACCGGCACCAAGATGATCCACATCGGCAAGAACACCCGCTCGACCATCGTGTCGAAGGGCATCTCGGCCGGCAAGGCGCAGCAGACCTATCGCGGCCTTGTGAAGATCCTGCCGAAGGCCGAGGGTGCGCGCAACCACACCCAGTGCGACAGCCTGCTGATCGGCGACCAGTGCGGCGCCCACACGGTGCCCTACATCGAGAGCCGCAACCGCACCGCCCGCATCGAGCACGAGGCGACGACCGCGAAGATCAGCGAGGACCAGCTCTTCTACTGCCGCCAGCGCGGCCTGTCGGAAGAGGACGCCGTATCGCTGATCGTCAACGGCTTCTGCAAGGAAGTGCTGAAGGAGCTGCCCATGGAATTCGCCGTGGAAGCCCAGAAGCTCGTCGGCATCAGCCTGGAAGGCAGCGTCGGGTAAGGCGTTTCTGGATCCCCGCCTTCGCGGGGATGACGTGGAAAACAAAAGGCTTATTCACCGTCATCCCCGCGAAGGCGGGGATCCAGGGCACCGCAACGAGCAAGGGAATGGAAAAGAGGTTCTACGTCTATATCCTCGCCAGCCGGCGCAACGGCACGCTGTATGTGGGAATGACGTCGAACCTCGCCCGACGGATCGATGAGCACAAGTCCGGAGCCGTTCCAGGCTTCACGAGCGAGTACGGTATCAAAACGCTGGTTTATTATGAGGTCTACGACGATGCCGAAAACGCGATCCGGCGGGAGAAGCGGCTCAAACGGTGGAATCGGGACTGGAAGCTGAAACTGATCGAAAAGGACAATCCCAACTGGCGCGATCTGACGGAGTTGCTGAATTGCTGAGTTCTGGATCCCCGCCTGCGCGGGGATGACGATGGGAAGTGGATGTATTTCCCGTCATCCCCGCGAAGGCGGGGATCCAGGGCACTCCGCCACACGGGCCGATGCGGTTGCGAAGGAACGGACACGATGATCGAAATCAAGAACCTGCACGCTTCGGTGGACGGCAAGGAGATCCTGAAGGGCATCGACCTGACGATCCGTCCGGGCGAGGTGCACGCCATCATGGGGCCGAACGGCTCGGGCAAGAGCACGCTCAGCTACGTGCTGGCCGGCCGCAACGGCTACGAGATCACCAAGGGCTCCGTGAACTACTTCGGCCAGGACCTGCTGGCGATGGAGCCGGAGGAGCGCGCCGCCGCCGGCGTCTTCCTGGCCTTCCAGTACCCGGTCGAGATCCCCGGCGTCGCCAACACCACCTTCCTGAAGTCGGCGCTCAACTCCATGCGCAAGCGGCGCGGCGAGTCCGAGCTGGACGCGATGCAGTTCCTGAAGCTGATCCGCGAGAAGACCAAGGCTCTCGGCATGACCGACGAGATGCTGAAGCGCGCGGTCAACGTCGGCTTCTCCGGCGGTGAGAAGAAGCGCAACGAGACGCTCCAGATGGCTGTCCTCCAGCCGAAGTTCGCCATCCTCGACGAGACGGACAGCGGCCTGGACATCGACGCGCTGAAGATCGTGGCGGAGGGCGTGAACGCGCTGCGCTCGCCGGAGCGCGCGATGCTGGTCATCACCCACTACCAGCGCCTGCTGGACTACATCGTGCCGGACTACGTGCACGTTCTGGCCTTCGGCAAGATCCAGCGGTCCGGCGGCAAGGAACTGGCGCTGGAGCTGGAGAAGAACGGCTACGCCGAGTTCGGCGTGAACGAGGCTGCCTGAGCCATGGCGACGACCTCCCCTGCCCCCCGCGGCTTCGATCCGGCGACGGCCAAGCCCTTCCTGGAGCAGTTCGACCGGGTGAAGGCGAACCTGCCCGGCGGTTCCCTGTCCTGGGTGCGCGACCTGCGCGACCAGGGGCGAGCCCGCTTCGCGGAGCTGGGCTTCCCGACCGTGAAGAACGAGTCCTGGCGCTACACCAACCTGCGCGCGCTGGACAAGCTGGCCTTCCAGCCGGCCGTCGCGGCCGAGACGGGGGTGCGCTTCGACCTGCTGCCGACCGTGCGGGCGGAGGGAACGTCCGGCCCGCGCCTCGTCTTCGTGGACGGGCGCTTCCGGGCGGAGCTGTCCTCCACCGACGGGCTGCCGGCGGGGGTGGAGTTGCTGAACCTCGCCGACGCGCTGGCCCGCAAGCCGGATCTGGTGGGTGAGCATCTGAGCCGCCTCGCCGCCCCGGACGACCGGCCGCTGGTCGCGCTGAACACCGCCTTCCTGGCGGACGGTCCGGTGCTGCACGTCCCGCAGGGCGTGGAGGTGGCGGAGCCCGTCGAGCTGGTCTTCGTCTCCGTCGGCTCCGACGCGCACCCGACCTCCTTCCACCCGCGCACGCTGATCGTGGCGGAGGCGAAGGCCCGCGCCGTGATCGTGGAACACCATGTCGGGCTCGGCACGGGCGTCACCCTGTCCAACGGCGTCACTGAGGTGTTCGTCGGCGAAGGCGCGTCGGTCCACCACTACAAGATCCAGCGGGAGCACGCGGACGCCATCCACCTGTCGCACACCGCGGCGAAGGTCGCCGGCCATGGCGTCTACGACAACTTCATCCTGACCATGGGGGCGAAGCTGTCGCGCAACGAGGTGAACAGCGTCCTGGACGGCGAGCATGGCGACACGCACGTCAGCGGCGCCTACATGGTGCGCGGCGACCAGCATGTGGACACCACCACCTTCATCGACCACGCCACGCCCTGCTGCACCAGCCGCGAGGTCTACAAGGGCGTGATCGACGACCGCGCCCGCGCCGTCTTCCAGGGCAAGATCATCGTGCGCCCCGGCGCGCAGAAGACGGACGGCTACCAGCAGAACCGGGCGCTCCTGCTCTCCGACACGGCCGAGATCGACGCCAAGCCGGAGCTGGAGATCTACGCCGACGACGTGAAGTGCAGCCACGGCGCCACCGCAGGCGAGCTGGACGACGAGGCGCTGTTCTACCTGCGCGCCCGCGGCATCGACAAGGAGACCGCGCGCGGCCTGCTGATCGGCGCCTTCCTGGCCGAGGCCCTGGACGAAATCCCCGAGGAGAGCGTCCGCGAAGCCTTCCAGGGTTACATCTCCGCCTGGCAGAACGCGCGCTGAGAAGGGAACCGGACATGGACACCCAAATCGTGGACAACACCCGGACCGGCTTCGCTCCTGCGGACTTCGATGTCGAGCGCATCCGCGCCGACTTCCCCGTGCTGTCGCGCACCGTGCACGAGCGCAAGGGCAAGCCCGGCAAGCCGCTGGTCTATCTGGACAGCGCCGCCTCCGCGCAGAAGCCGCGTCAGGTCATCCAGGCCATGACGCGCTTCCTGGAGGAGGACTATTCCAACATCCACCGCGGCGTTCATTTCCTGTCGCAGACCGCCACCGACCAGTTCGAGGCGGCGCGCGTCAAGGTCGCGCGTTTCCTGAACGCGCCGTCGGAACGCAACATCGTCTTCACCCGCAACGCGACGGAGTCCATCAACCTCGTGGCCGCCAGCTACGGCCGCACCTGCCTGTCGGAAGGCGACGAGGTGATCGTCTCCGTCATGGAGCACCACGCCAACATCGTGCCGTGGCAGCTGCTCCAGACGGACAAGGGCATCCGGCTGAAGGTCGTGCCGGTGGACGAGCATGGCGTGCTGGACCTGGACGCCTACGCCGGCCTGCTGTCCGACCGCACGAAGCTGGTGGCGATCACCCACTGCTCCAACGTGCTGGGCACGGTGAACCCGGCCAAGACCATCGCCCGGCTGGCGCACGAGCGCGGCATCCCCGTGCTGTTCGACGGCAGCCAGGCGGTGGTGCACGGCCCCGTGGACGTGCAGGACATCGACGCCGACTTCTACGTCTTCACCGGCCACAAGCTCTACGGCCCGACCGGCATCGGCGTGCTGTACGGCAAGTACGACATCCTGAAGACCATGCCCCCCTACCAGGGCGGCGGCGACATGATCGAGGCGGTCAGCTTCGAAGGCACCACCTTCAAGGCCCCGCCCATGCGGTTCGAGCCGGGCACCCCGCCCATCACCGAGGTCATCGGCCTGGGTGCCGCCATCGACTATGTCGAGGCGATCGGACGCGAGGCCATCCAGGCGCACGAGAACGACCTGCTCCAGTACGCCACGCAGCAATTGTCGCAGATCGACGGCCTGCGCATCGTCGGCACGGCGCCGGGCAAGGGTCCGATCATCTCCTTCACGCTGGACGGCGTGCACCCGCACGATCTCGGCACCATTGTGGACCAGTACGGCGTGGCCGTGCGGGTGGGGCGCCACTGCGCCGAGCCGCTGATGGAGCGTTTCGGCGTCGGCGCCACCGCGCGGGCCAGCTTCGCCCTTTACAACACGCGCGCCGAGGCCGACGCTCTGGTCTCTTCGGTGATCGCGGTGAAGGAGTTCTTCGGAGCATGATGGACGAGCTGCGCGAGCTGTACCAGGAAGTCATCCTGGACCACGGCAAGAACCCCCGGAACTTCCGGCATCCCGACGATGCCAACCGGGAGGCCAAGGGCGAGAACCCCATGTGCGGCGACCGCTTCATGGTCTACCTGAAGCTGAAGGACGGGGTGGTGGAGGACGTGGCCTTCCAGGGCCGCGGCTGCGCCATCTCCACGGCCAGCGCCTCCATGATGACGGAAGTCGTGAAGGGCAAGACCGAGCAGGAGGCCAAGGCCCTGTTCGAGACCTTCCACGACCTCTGCACCAAGGAGGACCACGACCACGGCGACCACGGCCCCGTGGACGAGGAAGCCCTGGAGAAGCTGATGGTGCTGTCGGGCGTCCGTCAGTTCCCGGTGCGCGTGAAGTGCGCCACCCTGGCCTGGCACGCGATGAACGCCGCCATCGAGGGTGAGGACAAGGCGTCCAGCGAATAGATTGGGCGCGAATAGCCAGGGCGTTCAGCGAACAGTTTTCCGAGACGGTGACCCGCGATGTCTGAAGACGCGATGACCAACGAAGCCGGGACGGACCCCCGCCCCATGAACCAGACCGAGGCCGACATGGCCGCGGCCAAGGCCGCCTACGACCCTCGCGCCGTGCTGATGGACAACGTCGTGGGCGCGATCAAGACCTGCTACGACCCGGAAATTCCCGTGGACATCTGGGAACTGGGCCTGATCTACCGCGTCGATATCGACGAGGGCAACAACGTCCAGGTCGACATGACCCTGACCAGCCCGATGTGCCCCGTGGCCGGCGAATTGCCGTTGCAGGTGCAGCAGGCGGTTGAGTCCGTCGAGGACGTCGCCACATGTAAGGTCGAGCTTGTGTGGGATCCGCCCTGGCGCCAGGACATGATGTCCGAGGTCGCCCGGATCCAGCTGGACATGTTCTGAGGAGGCAAAGACCCCATGGCCACCCTTGCGCCCCCCAAGGCCCTGACCATCACCGACGCCGCCGCCGAGCGCGTGAAGGCGCTGATGTCCAAGGCGACGGAGGACATCATCGGCCTGCGCATCGGCGTGAAAGCGCGCGGCTGCTCCGGCCTCAGCTACGACGTGCAGTACGCCAAGGACCGGATGAAGTTCGACGAGGTGGTGGAAGACAAGGGCGTCACCATCCTGATCGACCCCGCCGCCGTGATGTTCCTGATCGGCAGCGAGATGGATTACGTGGACGACAAGTTCCAGACGGGCTTCGTCTTTCGGAATCCGAACGAAAAGGGCCGCTGCGGCTGCGGCGAGAGCTTCCACGTGTGAGCGTTCGGTTGGGCGGCCGACCGCCCTAACCGCCTCCGGCCATTTGTCCCGTACTCAACCTCAAGGCCCTTCCTCCGTGAGAGAGAAGGGCTTTTGACTTTGCGCGTCACCGAGAGACCGTTTGCAGCGGGCAAGGCTGTTGCCTCGGCAGGCGAACGCATTCATTGGGCTGCAACGTCACGCATGGCAGGCGGCACACTGTTTTCCGTTCAAATTTCCCTTATAAATATATGGCTATTTAATATATTCTGATGGAAGTCTGAAATACACCTCTTGCGGGTAGATCTTCGATGACGACCATTTTTGTTCGATATGATGCCGCAGGATACAAAAATCCGACCCTCCCTTTTCAGGAATTTGTTGATAGCTTTTTCCGCCAACTCCGCCAATCCGACCAAATAGAGACGCTGTATTTTCACGACTCTTCAACCCAGACGCAAGTCTGTGACTTTAAAGGGCTGCAATTAAAAAGCGGCGATTTCCTATATGTTCCATTGCTATCCAAAACACTCGTTACAAAGAAGGACTTTATTGAAGAAATCGAAATTGCGCTCGCTGCCCAGGCGAAAACACCGGGTATCCGGACTGTATGCGCCATCGGCATAGAGCATGTCGATACGTCGATCCTGAGGATGTTTCCAAACCATATGGAAACCATCCTGAACATCATAAGGCTTTACAGCAGCATATCAGTTCTGGAGCAGATTATTGGCGATCCGACGCAAAACGTCGAACGGTTTGCGGACGCGTCGTTCACGCGTGTGCACAATGAGTCCGTTGTCCTGAACGAGATGCGGCAGTCGCAGCAACTGCCGCAAACGATCGACTACGGCGGCCAATATGCGCCGGCTCACACCTACAATCAGAGCGCCCAGTTGAACCCGTTCAGCAGCATTCCTTCTCCATTCCATGATCCTGCACCCGTAGCGCACTATCCAACGCCTTACGATTCCGATGCGGCGCTCGGGCAAGGCCATTCTTATTTCTCTTCCAGCTGGAATGGTTCCTACGACTATCCAGCCAGCACCGATTTCTCCACTTCCGAGAAAGCTTCCGGTATTGGCGCGCGAGACTACGAGGAAAATTTTGTCTTCATCAAGCGCCGAAAGAAGATCGTGGTCGCAAAGGATGGAAGCGGCGACTTCCGAAGCATCGAAGAAGCGGTCCGAAAAGCCGATGACGAAAGCATCATCATTGTAAAACCAGGCGTGTACGACGCTCCTGCAATCATCAACAAGTCGATCAGCATCGTTGGCGACTGCAACATGAACGACGCCGAAGCGCCAAAGGCTGAACTGGTTATCAACGGTCGCTCGCCGATCCGCTGCCTGCCCTACATAAGCGACGTCAAGCGGGTTAACAGCTTTATCAAAATCAAGAACATTATCATAAAACACAGCAACACTCACTACAACGATGAAGTGAAAAGCTCTTGCATATTGGTCGAGGATTGCGAGCTGTATCTTCAGGAATGCCTTGTTGTCGGTGGAAGCTATTGCCTTTACGCAGGCCGGAACGCGTCGGTCCGGACGCTGGGAGGCGTCTACACCAGGGCGAACAGGGCAAACATCATCGTCGATGGGGCGAACAGGATCGAACTCAACAAAACCCAGATTTCCAAATCGGAAAAGGACGGCATCTTCGTCAAGCATGGCGCTCAGCCGATCATCATGAACTGTAGGGTCAGCGACAACGGCGGGAATGGCATTATCGTTCACGCGCAAAGCGGCGCCAATATCAAAAACTCACAGATATTGCAGAACGGAAAGTGCGGTGTCGTAGTGTACATCGGCGCTTATTGCGACATAACGGGCAGCACCATATCCAGAAATATAGGTTTTGGCATAAGCCTCCACTTTCGGTGCCGCGGGTCTGGAACCGACAACATTCTTTCGAAAAACAAATCCGGCGCGAAGGAAATAAACGGCGAAAAGAAGGCTGGAGACTACAAGACAAACGGATTCATATGGATCCGCAACAAGGAAGAATAAGCAGTTTTTCATAACGATGCCTTTGATAAAGGCACAAACAGCCAATTGGTGCCCCGCAACCACGGCAACCCATTTGGACTTGCCATCGGTGTTCCTTAGCGCCACCCTTATAGACAGCTCCGGAGAATCCACCAGAGATAAGGCACCATGGACAAAGGCACGCCCAAGGCCATTCGCCTCCAGGACTACCGCCCGCCGGCACACCTGATCGACACGGTCGATCTGCATTTCGACCTCGGGGAGGAGGTTACGACGGTGCGCGCGGTGCTCGGCATCCGGCGCAATCCGGCGCGCGACGACGCGGCGAATGAACCGTTGACGCTGGACGGGCAGAGGCTCGATCTGGTCTCCGTCGCGCTCGACGGCAAGGCGCTGACCGGCGACGCCTACACCGTCACGCCGGATCATTTGACCGTCCACAGCGTCCCCGACGCCTTCACGCTGGAAACGGTCGTCCGCATCAAGCCGCAGGAGAACACGGCGCTGGAGGGACTGTACAAGTCCTCCGGCAACTTCTGCTCGCAGTGCGAGGCGGAAGGCTTCCGCAAGATCACCTATTTCGCCGACCGTCCGGACGTGATGGCGCGCTACACCACCACGATCACGGCGGACAAGGCGCGCTATCCGGTGCTGCTGTCCAACGGCAACCTCGTGGAGTCCGGCGACCTTCCTGACGGTCGCCACCGCGCGGTGTGGGAGGACCCCTACCCCAAGCCCTGCTACCTGTTCGCGCTGGTCGCCGGCAACCTGCGGCACAAGGAAGACCACTTCCGCAGCATGTCCGGCCGCGACGTGACGCTGCGCATCTATGTGGAGCCGGGGAACGAGGACAAGGTCGACCACGCCATGCGCTCGCTCATCAAGTCGATGCGCTGGGACGAGGAGGTGTTCGGTCTGGAATACGACCTGGACATCTTCAACATCGTCGCGGTGGGCGACTTCAACATGGGGGCGATGGAGAACAAGTCGCTCAACGTCTTCAACACCAAGTACATTCTGGCGAAGCCGGAGACCGCCACCGACCAGGATTTCCTGGGCATCGAGGCCGTGGTGGCGCACGAGTATTTCCACAACTGGACCGGCAACCGCGTCACTTGCCGCGACTGGTTCCAGCTGTCGCTGAAGGAAGGACTGACCGTCTTCCGCGACCAGGAATTCTCCAGCGACATGAACTCCCGCGCGGTGAAGCGCATTGCCGACGTTCAGCGGCTGCGCACCGTGCAGTTCCCGGAGGATTCCGGCGCCATGGCGCATCCCGTGCGCCCGGACAGCTATGTGGAGATCAACAACTTCTACACCCCGACCGTCTACGACAAGGGGTCGGAAGTCATCCGCATGATGCACACGCTGCTGGGGCCGCAAGGCTTCCGCAAGGGCATGGACCTCTATTTCCAGCGCCACGACGGGCAGGCGGTGACCTGCGACGACTTCGCCGCGGCGATGAGCGACGCCAGCGGCGTGGACCTCACCCAGTTCAAGCGCTGGTACCGGCAGGCCGGCACGCCGGAGCTGGACGTGACCGGAGCCTATGACGCGGCGGCCAGGACCTACCGGCTGACCGTCAAACAGACCGTGCCGCCCACCCCCGGCCAGCCAAACAAGGAGCCGATGCACATCCCGCTCCTCCTGGGCCTGCTCGGCCCCGACGGCCGGGACCTGCCTCTGCGCCTGAAGGGCGAGGACGCGCCGGCCGACACCAGCCGCACCCTGCACGTCAGGGACGCGGAACAGACCTTCGAATTCGTCGACGTCCCGGCCCGCCCGGTGCCGTCGCTGCTGCGCGGCTTCTCCGCCCCGGTGAAGCTTCGCGCCGACCTGTCGGACGCCGACCTGACCTTCCTGATGGCCAACGACAGCGACGCCTTCAACCGGTGGGAGGCCGGGCAGATCCTCGCCACGCGCCTGCTGCTGTCGCTGGTCGCCGACCATCAGGCCGGCCGCGAGCTAGCCCTGCCGGGGAGCTTCGTCGAGGCGGTGGGCGCCGTGCTGAAGGACGCCGACACGGATCCGGCTTTCGCCGCCCAGGCGTTGGTGTTGCCGACCGAGGGCTATCTCGGCACGCAAATGGAGGTGATCGACCCCGACGCCATCCACGCCGCGCGCGAGTTCGCCCGGCGCCGGCTGGCGCAGGACCTCCGTGCCGACTGGCTCGCCACATACCGCCGCAACGCCGGCAACGAGCCCTTCTCGGTGGATGCGGCGGCCATTGGCCGGCGGGCGCTGAAGAACCTGTGCCTCGCCTACCTGATGGCGCTGGAGGACGAGGAGGCGCTGGGCCTCTGCCTCGGCCAATACCACGGCGCGCAGGCGATGACCGACGTGATGGCGGCGCTCCAGTTCCTCAGCAACGCCGACGCGCCGGAGCGGGAGCAGGCCGTCGCCGGCTTCTACGAGCGCTGGAAGGGCGAGCCGCTGGTCGTGGACAAGTGGTTCGGCGTCCAGGCGACCTCCCACCGGCCGGACACGCTGGAGCGCGTCACCGCCCTGCTGTCCCACCCGGCCTTCGAGATCCGCAACCCGAACAAGGTCTACGCGCTGATCGGCGGCTTCGCCGGCGGCAACCCGGTGCGCTTCCACGACGCGGGCGGGGCCGGCTACCGCTTCCTGGCCGATCAGGTGCTGCGGATCGACCCGATGAACCCGCAGGTGGCCGCGCGGCTGATGGGGCCGTTCTCGCGCCTGCGCCGCTACGACGGAAAGCGCCGCGCCCTGATGCGCGCGGAGTTGGAGCGGATTGTCGCCACCCCCGGCCTGTCCCCCGACGTGTTCGAGGTGGCGAGCAAGAGCCTGGAGGCCGCCGGCTGAAAACGAAAAGCTAAAAACGAAACCGGGCCGGAGGTTGCCCTCCGGCCCGGCGCTTCGCGGCGGTGATCAGCGCGATGCTTACTTCTGCTCGCTCAGGAAGGCGATCAGGTTGTCGACCTTTTCCGGCTCCTTCAGGCCGGCGAAGGCCATCGAGCCGCCCGGGACGATTTCCTTCGGGGCGGTGATGTAGGCCTTCAGGGTCTCCGGCGTCCAGACGAGGCCGCCGGCGGCCTTCTCCTTCATCGGAGCGGAGTACTTGAAGCCATCGATGGACGCGGCCGGGCGGCCGACGACGCCGAACAGCGACGGGCCGACCTTGTTCTTGCCCTGCTCGGCGGTGTGGCAGGCCATGCAGACCTTGAAAACGTCCTTGCCGGCCGCGGCGTCGGCCGCCAGCGCGGCGCCAGAGCCCATGGCGATGCCAGCGATCAGAGCGGCGCCCAGGAGATGCTTCTTCATTGGTTGGCTTCCCTTCCGGATAGGGCCGGCGCAAACGGGGTGCCGGCGTGATCGTGCGGCAGCATACACATTCTGGGGTCGAGGCCAACCCCCCAAGGTGTCGCGCCGTTACGATAAACACCAAATACGGGTTATTTCATCCAGGCCAGGACGCCGACGAGAACGGCGACGGCGATCAACGCCGCCCAGGGCACGTAAAGTCCGCTACGCCCCCGCGCCCCCGGGATGGGAAGGGGCAACTCCGGCGGGGTTTCGACCGCCGGAGTCACCGGCGGAGGCACCGTCTCCCGCACGGCCGGCTTCGCCACCATGACAGATTCGGGGGCGGGCTCTGGGATGGATTCCGCGACCGGCTCCGGCGCGCCGACCACGGCGGTGAACCGGGTGAAGAAGTCGTCCGCCATCTTGCGGGCCGTGGCGTCCACGAGGCGGGAGCCGATCTGCGCCAGCTTGCCGCCGACCTGGGCGTGCGCGGTGTAGGTCAGCACGGTGGCGGCGTCGCCGTCCGGCTCCAACGTCACCTTGGCGCCGCCCTTGCCGAATCCGGCGGCCCCGCCCGAACCCTCACCGGTGATGGTGTAGCCGTTCGGCGGGTCGAGGTCCGACAGCGCCACCTTGCCGGAGAACTTGGCGCTGACCGGCCCGACCTTCGCCACCACCTTGGCGGTGAAGGCGGTGTCGGAGACCTTCTGCACCTCCTCGCAGCCGGGGATGCACTGGCGCAGGATGTCCGGATCGTTCAGCGCCTTCCACACCGTCTCGCGCGGTGCTGCGATGCGTTGGCTTCCGCTCATGTCCATAACGTCGTCCCTCCACAAGCCTGAGCTGGACGATACGGCATCGCCGCAATGCTCGACAGCCCCCAATCGGCGAACGGCATCAATGCGGCGTCACTGGGGCATCACTCGGGCGTCACTGCGGCGCGGGGCGGACGCAGTTCTGGACGACGGGGGTGCAGGTGGACAGATCGGCGTTGGCGGGGTAGGACACCTGCTCCACGCCGCCCGGCCCCAGGACGACGGTCACCTCGCAGGTGCGCACGTTGGGGCCACCCACCGGCAGGCCGAAGCTGAGGCCGAGCCCGACGCCGCTGGAGCTGCCGCCGAAGCCGCCCACGCCGATGCTGCTGCCGGGACCGATGTAGTCAGGACCACGTTCCGCGTAGGTGTAGTATTCCCGGCCGTTCGCCGCCGCTTGGCGTGCGGGCACCCCGGCGCAGGCCAGCAGCCGCTCCTTGGGCATGCCGAGCATTTCGGTCTGGGCGCGCCGGGCCACCTGCGGGTCCGGACCGGTCGCGCAGGACGCCAGAAGGGAACCCGCCATCCCAAGGCCCAGGGCCGCCACCACACGCCTGACCGCCATGATTCCCATCCTCCGACACGCGACTGTTCTTCAGGCAAAACCCCGGTGTTGCCTTGCGGTTCCATCCGAAAGATGGCTACCAAAAGCTGGGGTCGGCAATTTGGCAGAGCCTATCGCTTTGCCGATTGCCGCGCAAAAGGAACATGCTATGACAGGCACCGATTTGGTTTCGACTAGCGACGGCAATGCGATGACCACGGTCTATCTCGCCCTCGGCAGCAATCTCGGCGACCGGGCCGCGAATCTGGAAACGGCACAGCGGCTTCTGGCGCCCCGGGTTCGCGTCGATCGCGCCTCCCCCGTTTATGAGACGGCTCCGATGTACGTCACCGACCAGCCGGCCTTCCTCAACATGGCGGTGCGCGGCCAGACCGCGCTCGGCCCGTGGGAACTGCTGCGCTTCGTGAAAGGGATCGAGTCGGAGCTGGGCCGGTCCGAGGGCGGCCTGCGCTTCGGGCCGCGCCCCATGGACATCGACATCCTGCTCTACGGCGAGCTGGTCATGTACGCGCCGGAGCTGGAAATCCCCCACCCGCGCATCGCTGAGCGCGCCTTCGTCCTGTGCCCGCTGGCCGACATCGCCGCGGACCTGCGGCACCCGGCGCTGGGGCGCAGCATTGCGGAACTGCTGGACGCCGTGCCCGGCAAGGAAACCGTCGTCCCGTCCTCCGTCACCCTCCGGGAAACGGTGTAAGCACGCCTTCACGGACCGCCGGGAGCGGTAAGGCGCCCGCGTGGTGGCAAAGGCGGGCGCTTGCGCTATAGTGCTTTCCGCGTAGCGACGACGCGGCCGCCCCGTTCCGGGCTGTGTTGAGGCCGCCGTCCGCCTGGAGACCTCGTTTTTGGCCAACGACACCGCTTCCCGACGCGCCGCCTCCACCGATTCCGGCGCGGCAACGACCTACACCATCCTGCTTCGGGACTTCACCGCGACCGTTTCGGTCGCCGGCCGCGAGGGACGGCCCACCGTGCGCATCAGCCTGGAACTGAAGGTCAGCCACCCGGGCCACGGCTTCCCCGACGACATCAACGCCGTCATGTCCTACGAGGACATCGTGGAGGACCTCCGCCGCCTGTGCGCGGAGGAAACGGTGCCCGGCCCCGACTATCTGGCCGACCGCACGGCCGACCTGTGCCTTGCCCACCCGAAGGTGCAACGCGTCCGCGTGGACGTGGAGCTGCCCTCCCTCCTTCCGGACACCGCCGGAGCGGGGGTGTCCATCACCCGCACCCGCCGGGAGGAGGAGTAGCCCCACCCGTTCGAAGGACATTGGGCGTACTCCCCATGAGGGAATAGGCAATGGGTGGGATGTTGGGGCATGTAGGCTGAATCGTCATTCGCCGGAAGCGCTAATGACATGAAATTTCGCAATGCAGTATCATTGCGCAATTCTATTCCTCAGCATACACTCAAAAAAGCCGGCGCAAGACCGGCTGAACGCCCAGGGAGGGAAACATGGACCATCAGAAGGATCCGACCCTGTCGGAAATCCTGGACGAGCCCATCGTTGTGGCCCTGATGAAGCGCGACGGCATCAGCCGGGAGTGCTTGCATCAGCTCCTTGAGCAGGTACGCCGAAACCTCCGCGCCCGCGAAGAGAGGATGGCGGCCTGACCGGCTCTCCGGCGCCCGAACACTCCACAGATACTTGACCGTCTGGGGACCGGGGGCTGGGCGTCAATCGCCCAGCACCTCGCGCACGGCGTCCATCACCTCCGCCGGGGTGAAGGGTTTGCGCAGCGTCTTCTGCGCGCCCAGCGCCTCGGCCACGGGAAGCACGTCCAGCGAGGCGCGGGCGCCGCCGCCGGAAATCGCGATGATCTTGATGCTGGGAAAGCTGCGGCGAAGCTCCATGATCGTCGCCAGCCCTTCCTGATTCGGCATGAAGATGTCCGTGATGACAAGGTCGGCCGGGTTCTCCCGGAACGCCGCCACGCCCTCGACCCCGTCCCTTGCGCCGACGGCCTGATGGCCGCCGCGGGCCAGCGTGCGCAGAAGCATGGTGCGGACCATGTCGTCATCGTCGATGATCAGCACATTGGCCATGTCGGCGCTCCTTCCGTGTCCGTTGTCTGGGGGGCCATCGTCATGATTCCAGGGCAATCGCAATTCAATTCCCTCTCCCCTCCGGGGAGAAGGTTAGGGTGAGGGGGTTGCGCGTGGCGGAACGTTCGGCAAAAGCGCAACCCCCTCACCGGCCCTCCGGGCCACCCTCTCCCCAGAGGGGAGAGGGCTAAAACGCCAAATGCGATCCCACTGATCATGAGCCGGCGGCCATCATAATTCGGCCGCCGCCGGTTCGGGTTCGCGTGCGGATTTCTGGGCCAGACGCTCGTCCACGAGCTGGCCCACCAGGGTCACGAACTGGTCCGGCACCACCGGCGTGCGCAGGATGCGCGTGACGCCGGCCGCCGCGAAGGCCGCCCCCTCCAGGTCGCTGTCGGGGGTGGCGCAGACCAGGATCGGAATGCCCGGCGACGCCGCACCGAAGGCCCGCGCCAGCGTCAGCAGCCTCCAGGTCTGCGCCGCGGCGCTCTGTTCCAGGACCACGATGTCGAATCGCTCCGGCGCGATGGTGAACAGCGCCAGCCCGCGCCGGCTGCTGGACGAGGTCACGACCCGGAACCCCTGCATCCGCAGCAGCCGCCCGGCCATGCCCAGCATCGTCCGCTCGTCGCCGACCAGCAGCACGCGGCCGCGCCCGCGCTCCATGGCCCGATGCCCCAGTTCGGGGTCGTGGCGCGGCAGGTAGATGGAGAAGGATGTCCCCTCGCCGGGGGCGCTGACCACGTCGATGACGCCGCCATGGTCGGCGACGATGCCGTGCACGGCCGCCAGCCCCAGACCGGTCCCCTTGTCCACCGCCTTGGTGGTGAAGAAGGGCTCGAAGATGCGGTCGAGCAGCGCCGCCTCCATGCCGCAGCCGGTGTCGGCCACGGTCAGGCACAGGTAGCGGCCCGGATTCAGCCGCGCCCGCGCCAGCTCCTTCGGGGCACCGACGGAGGCGTGGGCCAGGGTGACCACGATCAGCCGGACGGGCTCTCCGCCGCCGCGCAGGTCGTCGCCGCCGATGGCGTCCACCGCGTTCTTGCACAGGTTGAGCACCACCTGATGAAGCTGCGTCGGCGCCGCCAGGATGGGCATCGGGCCGTCGTCGCACAGGAAGCGCAGCGTGATATCCAGCGGCACCGTCGGCTGGACGAGCTTCAGCGCCTCCTCGGCCACCTCGCGCAGGTCCACCACCTCCCGCCCGGCCTTTTCCTTGCGCGAGAAGGTCAGCAATTGCTGGACCAGCCCCTTGGCGCGCTGGGCGGCGATGGTCACCTGGGCGACGTCGTCGCGCACCTCCGTCCCGTCCGGCAGGCTGTCCAGCGCCAGATGGCTGTAGCCGAGGATGGCGGTCAGGATGTTGTTGAAGTCGTGGGCGATGCCGCCGGCCAGCACGCCGACCGCCTGCATCTTCTGGGCGCGGCGGATGTGCTCCTCCGCCTGGCGTCGCTCCGTCACGTCGTCGGCGGAGCCGATGAAGTTGGTGATCCGGCCATCGGCGTCCTTCACCGGCGCGATGGTGATCGCCGCCCAATAGAAGCCGCCATCGGCGCGCCGGGCCGGCAGCTCGCCCTGCCATGTGTCCCCGCCCGACAGGGCGCGCCACATCTCCCGGAACTGGCCGGTGCCGGGCTCGGCGAAGCTCCGCGCGAAGGCCTCCAGGTCGTGCACGTCGGCCGGATCGTGGCCGGTCATGGTGGCGAAGCGCGGGTTGATGTAGGCCACCTTGCCCATCGCGTCGGTGATGACGACGGCCACCGGGCTGCGCGCCACGGCCAGCGACAGGGTGCGCAGCGTATCCTCAGCACTCCGCGGCTCGGTAACGTCGCGGGCCACGGCGACCAGCCCCAGCAACTCTCCCGACGGCCCGTAATAGGGCGTCTTGATGGTCTCCAGAAGCACCGCGCGCCCGTCGCGGCAACGCACCGTCTCCTCCGCCCGGTGGGGCCGGCGGGAGCGCAGCACGTCCCGGTCATGCTCGCGGAAGCTGAGGGCGAGGTCTTGCGGGACGAGGTCGAAGTCGGTGCAGCCGACGACCTCCTCCTCCGCCTTGCCGATGAAATCCGCGAAGGCACGGTTGCAGCCCAGGAAGATGCTGTTCGGGTCCTTGAAGAAGATCAGGTCGGGGATGGAATCCAGCATCGCCCGCAGCAGCACCCGCTCCGCACAGTCCGACGCCTGCCCCGGCAGGGCGGCCCGGCAGCCGCGCAGATCCGTCACGTCGAATGCGTGGCTGACCGCGCGGGTCGCGCCGTCCGGCTGCGGGTGCAGGATGGTGACCGTTTGCCACCACAGCACCCGTCCATCGCCGCCGATCACGCGGTGGTCGAGATGGCGCACCCGGTCATGGCCGCAGGCCCGCGCCTTGACAATCTCCGCCGCGAAGCGTTCCCGGTCCAGTGGATGAAGGATATCGAAAAGCGACAGCCCCGGAGCGTTGGACGCACGCCCGAGCCGGTCGAGAATGGCGGACGACACGGCGTCGACCGGATAACCCGGCGTGTCGCGCCAGCGGACCACCAGCAGCGCCCCGTCAGGCTCCGGCCCACCGGTCTCCAAAAGGATGCCAGATTCCGGAAGGATCGCGTCCGCCGCCACCCGTGCTCACCCCGCCCCGATTGGACCCCCGCACGGACTCTACCCGCAGGCGAACGGGAACTGAAGCGTCACGGCATGGACGAAAGGATGGCGCGCGGATTGTCGCAGGAGCAGGGTCAGCGCACGGACACCACGCGGAAGGTCCGCTGCACCCCGTCATGTTCGGTGATGGAGACGTATTCCCCCTCCACCATGCGGTGGCGGTCGAAGCGGAAGATCGGTTCGTCGTCGTCCGTGTCGTCTTCGTCGTAATCGAACAGCCACGTCTTACCGCGATGGACCAGCCGGCCGTTCTGGTCGTCCTCGCCCCGCCAAAAGCGGTGGACCTTGCAGGCGTCCTTGTGGGCGCGCCATTCGTCGAGGTCCAGATGCCCGTCGCCGGTCAGCGGCGCGGTGAACTCGTAGCCATGGTCGGCGCTGCCCTCCGGGTGGTCGGGGGTGCGGGCCAGTTCCAGGCGGATGGTCTTGAGCGGCACGGGCGTTCGTCCTTTCGCGGCGGCCTTACGCTGCAACGGGGAGCGCCTCCTCCGCGCGCTCCCCGCCGTTTCCTCCCTTCCCCAACGGTGCCGGCGGCCCGGTTGTTCCGGCGCTCGCCGCGTCTCCCCAGAACCGTAAAGCTCCCCGTTTCCGCCTACATCGACGCGTGGTGCGACACGAAGCCGTCCAGGACCACGGTCAGCTGTTCGGCGTGCCGGGCCTGCCCATGGCTGCGGGCTTTTTCGATGTCGTCGCGGATGATGCGGGCGATCCGGCGGGATCCTTCGGGGGTGTGGATCAGGCAGCAGCCCAGTTCCACGGCCACCATCTCCGGCAGATGCTCATGCTCCGCGATGGCGTCGATCTCGTCTTCGGTCAGGTCGCTGAGAGCGATGCAATCGTTGATCGTCAACATGGCGCGTTCCCTTCCCCTGTGCCGGGCCGCAGCAGGGCGGCCCCCGTGGTTGTTCACCACCGGCGTGGAGGGCGCCTTCCGCAAAAGACAGCGCCGCGCGTCGGATCTGGGTGCCCGCCCCGGCGATGGCCCGGCCGAGAAGCGCCTAGTGGGCCATCAGGACAGGCAGGCTGGCGTGGTTCAGCACGTAGCGAGTCACGCCGCCCAGGATCAATTCCCGCATCCGGCTGTGCCCGTAGCCCCCCATGACGAGGAGGTCGGACCCAAGCTCCGTGGCCTTTGTGATGATGGTCTGGCCGACGGGTTCCGATCCCGGTTTCAATATAGTTAACTGAACGTTAACTCCATGCCAAGCCAGATAATCGGCCATGCGACGACCTGCCGCAGCTTGGGTGGCGGAGGTCTCGGCGGTCAGCACATGCACCGCCTCGGCCGTGCGGATGAAGGGCATCGCGGCGGCCAGCGCGCGGGCGGACTCGGGGCTGCC
The DNA here is from genome assembly GCF_053470405.2 of Azospirillum mesophilum. NCBI lineage: Bacteria > Pseudomonadati > Pseudomonadota > Alphaproteobacteria > Rhodospirillales > Azospirillaceae > Azospirillum > Azospirillum mesophilum. The sequence goes on along the minus strand of NZ_JBPXMQ020000006.1, from coordinate 198,285 downwards.
GTTCCAGGCGACGGTGACCTTGCGGCCGATGGTCGCCGGCAGGGCGCCGGGCACCAGCAGCAGCGGGCGGGCGGCGCCCAGCAGGGCGGTTTCCACCGTGGCGTAGGCCTGCGTGTCACTGTCCAGCCGGGTGTGGGCGAAGACCAGCAGGTCGGCGAGGCGCCCTTCCACCGGCACCACGTCCTCCACGCGCCCGACCACCTCGCGCCAGCGCGCCGACGGGCCTTCGATGCCGGAGGGCGCGTCGCGCAGTTCCACCTGGGCGTCCTGGACGACCGACTCGAATGTGCGCCGGGCGACCTGGAGGTGCGAGTTCGCCTCGCCCTCGGCGGCGCGCATGATCTCCTCGACCATGGCGCCCGACATGCCCTCGCCCAGCATGGGCACGGCGTCGCGCGGGTCGAGTTTCACGAACAGCGCGTCGACATGGGCGTCGAAGCCGCGTGCGACCTGCAAGGCGGCGTTCAGCGCCACCGGATCGCTGTCGGTGCCGGCCATCGGCACGAGAATCGTCTTCAGTGACATGTTCTCCCCCCGGGCCGTTTCCGCCGGCCCTTTTAGGACGGTGGTCAGGGGCACCGCGTCCAGCGCGGCAAGGCCATCGCACCGGGTTCATGCGGGCATTGTACCGCATCCGAAGGCGGTGCGCCCGTTTCCCCTGGAATTACGCCAGTCTTTCCAGCATGACCGCAAGCGTTTCCGCCGCATCCCTGCCAGCATCGACACGCAGCCACGTCATCGCTCCGATCTCGTAGGCATCCTGCCGGAGCACCACCTCGGCCGTCGCGTCGGAGGCGTCACCGCGCCGCGCCGACACGCGGGCGACGCGGACATCCAGCGGCGCTTCCAGCCACAGCCCGTCGAATCGGACGCCGGCCTCGCGCGCCGCGGCGGCGATGGCGGCGCGTTCCTCCGGCCGGGCGTGGACGGCGTCCACCACGGCGGCGTGCCCGGCCGCCAGCACCGCCCGCGCGCGCTCCACCAGATCCGCGTAGACAAGTGCGGTGACCTCCGGCCGGTAGGCCTCCGGCGGCAGGCGGTCCGTCTCCGCCACCCCGAACCGCCGCTTGCGCAGCACGTCGGAGCGCAGCACGACCGCCCCCGGCTCCGGGCCGAGCGCCGGTGCCACCGACCGCGCCAGCAGCGACTTGCCCGTGCCCGACAGCCCGCCGACCGCCACCAGCCGCGTCGGCGGCGGCTCCAGCGCGCGCAGGGCGTGGTCGAGATGGGCGACAGCCTCGCGCTCCAGCCCCGCCGCGACATCCCGGTCCGGCTGGACAGCGGCGGCGGCGGCCGCAACCTTCGCCCGGATGGCGGCGCGCGCCGACAGGAACAGGGGCAGCAGGGCAAGGCCGCCCACGTCCCCGGTCGCCTCGACATACCGGTTCAGCACGGCGTTGCCGAACCCGCGCAGGTCCCGCTGCTCCAGATCCATCAGCAGGAAGGCAAGGTCGTAAGCGACGTCGATCACGGCGAAGGACTCGTCGAACTCGATGCCGTCGAACAGGGTCGGCTTTCCATCGAGAAGCACGATGTTGCGCAGGTGCAGGTCACCGTGGCAGTGCCGCACGAATCCGGCCCGGCGTCGCTCCTCCATCAGAGGGGCGAGCCGCGCCAGCGCGTCGGCGGAGTGTTCGGCCAGCCGCTCCACCCGCTCCGGCGCGAACAGGGCGGGACGGTCGCGCAGTTCGGCGATGTTGCCCTCGACGACCGCGCGCATGGCCTCGGCCCCGCCGCCGTCCGGGCGGGGCTGCGCGCTTTGGTGGAAGGCCGCGACGGCGTCGGCGAGGTCGCGCATCAGCGCGTCGGTCAGGGCGCCCCGCTCCGCCATCCGGTCCAGCAACGCCTCGTCCGGGAAGCGCCGCATCACGACCACCCAGTCGAGCGCCACACCCTCACCGCCCAGCGCCAACCCGCCGTCGGCCCGCCGCACGACCGGCAGGACGTCCAGATACAGGGTCGGCGCGGTGCGCCGGTTCAGCGCCAGCTCGGCACGGCAGGCGGCCTCCCGCCGCTCCACCGTCGAGAAGTCCAGGTAGGGGTAGCGCACGGCGCGCTTCAGCTTGTAGGCGCGCTCGCCCGCCAGGAAAACCATGGCGGCGTGGGTGTCCACGCGCCGCACCGCCGCGTCGCCGTGGCTGCGCGGGTCGCCGAGGAAGGTCGCGACCTCCTCCTGCACGGGATCGGGGCGGGCCGGCTGCATGGGGCGAGTCTAGCACGTCCGTGGGCCAGGCATACGTCCTCTCCGGTTTGCCACGAAAGAAGGGATCCCATCTCCCCCATTGACGCGGGGCGATTGCGCCACGACATCAAGGAAGTAGCACGGATACCCGCTTGCAGCCGCGCGACGCGCACCCGTAATGACACAACTGTAACGGGGATGGGTCGTGTACGGTGGGCCGGGCCGTATTGTGATCGGGGCCGTAATGTAATCGGGAGTCTGCCGCCGTGGGTCGCAATTCCTGGTTCTGCTTCGTGGTGGCACTGGCGGCGGGCTTCGCGCTCGCGCATCCGGCGCGCGCCCAGGACGGCGCGGCGACCGGTGACCGGATCGGGAACTGGACGATCGGCGCGCTGGCCTACGCGACGGGCGAGCCCTCCGAACCCCGCGTCTCGGACCTCTACAGCAAGGTAAGGATCGGCACCTCGCTGCTTCCCAAGCTGGAGCCTTACGCCGACATCCGCCCCTGGGTGGCGGTGAACCCGCAGCCGGTGGACGGCAGCCTGCATGGTATGGGCGGCATTTTGATCGACGTGCCGCTCGGCTCTTTCGTCTTCACGCCCAGCGTCGGCGCCGGCACGCTGCCGCGGGCGACCCGCACGGCCCGCGACCCGAGCCCCACCATGGAGTTCCGCTCCCAACTCGAACTCGGTTACGAATTCGAGAACAAGTCGCGCTTCAGCCTCGGCTACAGCCGCATCGACACCACGGGTTCCCCGGCCGAATCCGGCAATTCGACGAACAACGTCTTCGGCTTTTACTACCGCCTGCCCATCGGCGCCCTTACCGGCCAATGACCCCGGCGCGATGGAATTTTGCGCCGCAATATAATCGTCATCGACTCACCGCGCGCTGGACTAGTCGCCAGGGCTGCGTGGAAGTCCTTCGAATTCTAGCCTTAACCCTATATTAAGAATGGCCGTTTCTATTGGCCATGGGATTACTGCCGGGGATCCGAACATGGCCACCAAGCGCAAGACCGCCACCACAAAGACCGCCACGAAGGCGGCCGAAACCGTCCAGTCGCCCGAAAACGCCGAGGCGCTCGCCACCGACACCGGTGCGGAAATCGTCCTGCGGACGAACTTCACGATCATCGAGCAGGACGCGGTCGCCCTGCTGCACGCCGCCAGCCTGCTGGTCGAGGCCGACACGCCGGAAAAGGCGAACTTTGCGCTCGACCACAATCTGCGCCTGTGGATCGCCATCAAGACGGTCCTCCAGAACGAGGAAAACACCCTCGATACGGAGGTGAAGGCCAACCTGCGCAATCTTGCGCAGTACGTCTACACCACCACCATGGAAGCGACCAAGGGCTCCATCGAGGCGCGCAAGCTGGTGTCGCTGTCGCGCATCAACATGCACATCGCCGAGGGCCTGCTGCGCGGCCAGCAGAACCGCATGGTCCAGGAACGCGCCTACGAGATTTGGGAGCGCGAGGGCCGTCCGGAAGGCCGCGAGATGGATCACTGGCTGCGCGCCGAGGCCGAGATCGCCGATCTGCTGAAGCAGCGCTGATCCGGCACCGCCGCCGAAGGTCTGGCCGTCGCAGGGCGGCCATTCCGCCAGGGCATGACCGCCCGCGTTGCGGCAACGTGACGCGGGCAGCTTCGCTTTGCTAGCATTCGCGGGTGACCGCTCCCTCGCTCTCCCCCGCCCGCCCGCACACCCGCGTGGACAACACGCCGCTCGGCATCGCCATGATGCTGGGGTCGGTGTTCGTGTTCTCGATGATGAACGTGCTGGTGAAGATCCTCGCCGACCGCTACCCGGTCGCCGAGGTGACCTTCTTCCGCAACGCCTTCGCGCTGCTTCCCGTCGGGCTTGCCGTCTCGCTTCAGGGCGGCTGGCGGTCCGGCCTGCGCACGCAGCGCCCGTGGGGCCATCTCTGGCGCTCGGTCATCGGCGTGACCTGCATGTCGCTGATGTTCTGGTCCTATCACCTGCTGCCGCTGGGCGACGCGGTGGCGCTGAACTTTTCCTCGCCCCTGTTCCTGACCGCGCTGTCGGTGCCGTTGCTGGGTGAGAAGGTGGGCATCCACCGGTGGAGCGCGGTGCTGGTCGGCTTCGCAGGCGTGCTGATCATGGTGCGGCCGAGCGGGGATTCGCTGCTGCACCTGGGCGCGCTGGTGGCGCTGGCGGCGGCCTTCACCCAATCCTTCGCCATGATCGCCATCCGGCAGCTGAGCAAGAGCGAGCCGCCGAACACCATCGTCCTCTACTTCACGGCCATCTCCACCCTGATCCTGGCGCTGGCGATGCCCTTCGTCTGGGTGACGCCGGACAACCTCGCCGACATCGGGTTGCTGGTGGCGATGGGGCTGCTGGGCGGCGGCGCGCAGCTTCTGCTCACCCGCGCCTACTCCCTGGCCCCGGCGGCGGTGGTGGCGCCGTTCAACTACGCCTCTCTGCTGTGGGCGGTGCTGTTCGGCTGGCTGCTGTGGAACGAGGTGCCGACCATCCAGCTCGCATTGGGCGCCTCCGTCGTCGCGGCGAGCGGCCTTTACATCCTGCACCGCGAAACCCGTAAGCGCCTGCCCGTCACCGAACCGGCTCCCGCCGGCGACGATTGAGCGTCGGCAAGGCGTGGACAGCCCGGCCCGGATCCGGCAGAAACGCGCGATGCCGATCCTTCCCCCCTTCCCCGCGCTCTCCAAAGACGCGAGCAGCCGGCTCGGCGCCGTCGACGTCGCGCGGGGCGTCGCCCTGCTCGCCATGGCGGCCTATCACGCATCCTGGGACCTGACCTTCCTGGGGCTGGCGCAATTCGATCTGCTGACCGACCCGCTGTGGCTGGCCGCGCGGACGGTGATCCTCGGCAGCTTCCTGCTGCTGGCCGGGGTGAGCCTCGTGCTGGCGACGGAGCGGGGGCTGGACCGCCGCCGCTTCCTGCGCCGCCTGTTCCTGCTGGTGCTGGCGGCGGGGGCGGTGTCTGGGGTGTCCTACGCGATGTTCCCGGACAGCCCGATCTTCTTCGGCGTGCTGCACCACATCGCGCTGGCGAGCGTGCTGGGCCTCGCCTTCGTCCGGCTGCCCTGGCCGGTGACGCTGGCGTTGGGGGCGGCGGTGATCGCCGTCGGCAAGACCGTGGCGCTGCCCCTGTTCGACGCGCCCTGGCTGCGCTGGGTCGGGCTGATGACCTACGCGCCGGAATCAAACGATTACGTGCCCCTGTTCCCCTGGTTCGGCGGCGTGCTGTTCGGCATCGCGCTGGGCCGCCTCTGGCGCCCACGAAAAGCGGCCGCGCCGCGCAACGCGTTCGGCCGCGGCTTCGCCTGGGCGGGGCGGCACAGCCTCCCCATCTACCTGATCCACCAGCCGCTGCTGTTCGGCGCTCTGTCGCTGGCGGCCCTCGGCATCGGAGTCGAGCCGCCGGACGTGCGGAACTTCCAGGAATCCTGCGCCGCCGCCTGCCTGAACAGCGGCGGCGAAACGGCGCAATGCACCGCCCGCTGCCGCTGCGTCACCGACGACCTCGCCCGCGCCGACCTGTGGACCGGCTTCATCAACGACCGGCTCACCACCAAGGAGCAGGCCTCGGTGAACGGCATCATCCAGCGCTGCTCAGACTCCAAATAGCTCAGGCCCGCCGCCGGCCCACCGTGTCGGCGACATGGGCGTTCCGTTGGCCAAGCGGCTTCTCGCCGCGCCCATCCTCGTCCGTGGTGTCGCGGGCGGTCTGGTGCTCGATCTCGGCGTTTAGCTCCGCCCCCATCAGGATCACGTAGGAGGTCAGGTTGAACCACAGCAGAAGAATGATGCCCGCACCGACCGACCCGTAGGTCTGGTTGTAGCTGCCGAAGTGGGAGACGTAGACCGAGAAACCGACCGACGCGAGGATCCAAAGGATCGTCGCGATGGCCGATCCCCAGGTCACCCAGCGCCATTTCGGCTCCCGCCGGTCGGGGCCGTAGCGGTACAGCACCGCAAGCACCACCATGATCGCCCCCGCCAGGATGGGCCAGCGCGCCAGACTCGCGATCCAGCCGATAGGCGTGTCCTTCAGCCCCAGCATAGTGATCACGGCTGGCACTGCCACGATCAGGCCCAGCGTCACGATGATGAACAGCAGCGCCGCGATGGTCATCGCCACCGAAATGAGCGCAAGCCGGAAGAAGCTGCGCCGCTCCTCCTCGCCATAGGCGATGTTCAGCGCGGTGATGAGCGAGTTGACCCCGCGCGACGCGCTCCACAGTGTCAGCACAAAGCCGAACAGCACGCCGAAGCCCAGCCCCTGCTTTGGCGCGGACGCCACGCTGTGCGCCTGGTCGCGCAGAACATTCAGCGCTTCTCCCGGCAACAGGCCGGCGAGTTGTTCAACCTGCCGCTCCACCCCCGCCGGGTCGAAGACGAGGCCGTAGATCGACACCAGCGCACCGATGGCCGGGAAGATGGCGAACAGCGCGTAGTAGGCTACGCCGGCTGCGACGATGGAGATGTTGTCTTTGCTCTGCTCCTCCCAGGTGCGCCAGAGGATGTCCTTCCAGCCCTCCTTGGGGATGTCCGTCGGCTTCTCGGCGCTGCGGCCCCGGCCGTCCCTCTCGGCGCCGCGGCCCCGGTCGTCCATCTGGACGCGCGGGTATTTGTAATGGTGGCGTCGGCTCAGTCCCAGCATGCCGGCGCCCCCTTACGCGACCGCTTCGCGCAGCGCGCCCACGCGATGGCGCACCGTCTCGATCTCGTGGAAATGGGCGCCGATGACCACCCGCAGCTCTTCCGGCAATTCCTCATGCAGGGCTTCGCGGAACAGCGCCAGGGCGTTGTCCACGCCGCGCTCCAGCCCCGCCAGAACCGCACCCCGCGACCGGGCGCCGCCCAACTCGCCGTGCAGGTCGCCCCAGACCGGGTGCACCTCCTCTTCGAACGCCGGCGCGCCGCCACGGCGCCGCAGTTCGTCGTCCAGCGCCGCGGCGCTGCGGTCGAACTGCGCGGCCACCTGGGTCAGGCGCGGCGTCAGCCCCGGATCGTCAAGCACCAGCTCGGCCTGCCGGAATCCGGTCGCTCCCTGCCGGCAGACCATGACGAGGTCGCTCAGCATGTTGCGGATGGTCCGGTCGTCAAGGAAGCCGGCCGGGCTGCCCGGCGCGGTCGTGGCGAGTTCGGGCGTGCGCGAGACGTTCCAGGCCAGCCACAACGCCCCGGCGGCCATGACGGCCAGCGGCCAGGGGTTGGAGCGGATGGCGCGGGCGATGCGCGTCGGGTTGCCCTGCGCCACATCGCGCACCACGTCGATGACGCCGCCCGACAGCTGGCCGGGGGACAGGCGGAACTCGATCTCGTCGAGCACCGAGTCCATCCGCGCGCGGATGGTGTGGATGTCCTGCTCGATCTCATCTTTCCCGCGTCGCCCGCGCGGGGGCGCCGGCGGGAGCGATGACGGGGACATGGACGATGACGGGGACGGGGGCGTGGGCTCTGCGCTACCCGTGTCGGCGTAAACGCGGGTGGCCCCACCCGTGTTTACATGCGTGTCCGTGGCTCGGTTCATGCCGGCGACTCCCCTCTTGAGGCTGCCGCCAAGCAACACGTACGAAAGGCGAAGGTTCCGCAGGCGCGAGACCGGCCAGGGCCGGCCACGCTCCCGCTCAAAGGGCTAAAGCACGTTCGCGGCGACGACGATTTCCACGCTGCCGCGCCAGATCATTTCCAGGGCCACATAGGCGATCACCGCAAGGCCGATGTAGGCAATCCAGTGGTACCGGTTCAGCAGCCGCGCGATGACGCTCGCCGCGGCCCCCATCAGACCGACCGACAGCAGAAGGCCAAGCGCCAGGATATAGGGATGCTCCCGCGCGGCGCCCGCCACGGCCAGCACGTTGTCGAGCGACATGGACACGTCGGCGACGATCACCTCCCACACCGCCGTCTTCACGGCTTTTCCGCCGCCGACAGGGGACGGCGCGTTGTCGGCGCCCTCCTCCTCCGCGACCAGGGCGGCGGCCATGGCCTCCTCCCGTTGGCCGCGCAGCTCGCGGAACAGCTTCCAGCAGACCCACAGCAGCAGAAGCCCGCCGGCGAAGGTCAGCCCGATGATGTTGAGAAGATGGGTGGTGACCAGCGCGAACAGGATGCGCAGCACCACGGCCGCCGAGATGCCCCAGAAGATCACTCGGGCCCGCTTTTCGCGGGCGACCCCGGCCGCGGCCATGCCGACGACGATGGCGTTGTCGCCCGCCAGCACAAGGTCGATCAGGACCACCTGACCAAGCGCGGCCAGCTGGGGAAGATACGTCTCTAGCACGGCCAATTTTCCTCAATCCGAGCGTGTGGCTGCCCTATTAGCCCCAAGGCGGCGCCCGGCGCAAGCTCGGTCGGCCGCAAGCCTGCGCCGCGTCCGGCACGGAGGTTGCGGTCGCTCCCCCCATTGGGTGAGCCCGTGCCCCGTTGCGCAGCTACAGGTTTTCTGTCGGAATGTCGGGCGCCAACAAGAAACCAAAGCGGACAACAATGAAAATCGGCCTCGTTCGCCACTTCGAAGTCGTCCTCGGCCTGCCGAGCCGGGAATGGATGACGCCGGAACAGATTTCCCAGTGGCTGAACGCGTATGACGGGGCGGAGATACGGCCGGGCGACGTCGACCTGGGCGGCATTCCGTGGACCCGCTGCATCTCCAGCGACTCGCCGCGCGCCTTCAAGACGGCCCAGGCGATCTTCCAGGGACCCATCGAGCCGACCCCGATGCTGCGCGAACCGGCGCTGAACCCGATCGCCCGGACCAACATCCGCATGCCCTTTCCGTTCTGGAAGATGATGCTGCGGATCGCCTGGCTGACCTCTCACCGGTCGCAGCTCGACGCAAAGACGGCCTTCCTCAACAACGTGAAGACCTTCGCCAACGACGTGGTGCCGACGATCACGGAAAACACGCTGGTCGTCGGCCACGCGGGCTTCATGATCTTCCTGCGCAAGGAACTGGTACGCCAGGGCTTCCGGGGTCCGAAGTTCCGCCTGCCGGAGAACGGAAAGCTCTACGTCTTCGAAAAGCCGGACCGCCACGGGCGGTGACGGCCCGGCGTCCCCTTCCCTCTACAGCGTTCCCGGATAGGCGCCGCCGTCCAGCAGCACGTTCTGCCCGGTCATGAAGCCGGCCTGGGCGGAGCAGAGGAAGGCGCACATCGCCCCGAATTCCGCCGGGTCGCCGAAGCGGCCGGACGGGTTGGTGGCGCGGCGGGCGGCCAGCTCCTCGTCGACGCTGCGGTTGGCGGCCTTGGCTGCCCCTTCCATGGTGGTGCGCAGGCGGTCGGTCTCGAAGGGGCCGGGCAGCAGGTTGTTGATGGTCACGTTGTGCCGCACCGTCTGGCGCGACAGCCCCGCGACGAAGCCGGTCAGCCCCGCCCGCGCCCCGTTGGACAGGCCGAGGTTGGAAATCGGCGCCTTCACGGCCGCGGAGGTGACGTTGACGATGCGCCCGAACCGGCGGGCCATCATGCCGTCCACCGTCGCCTTGATGAGGAAGATGGGGGTCAGCATGTTGGCCTCCACGGCGCGGATCCAGTGCTCCCGCTCCCACTCGTGGAAGTCGCCCGGCGGCGGGCCGCCCGCGTTGTTGACGAGGATGTCCGGCTCCGGACAGGCGGCGAGCGCCGCGGCGCGCCCCTCCTCCGTCGCGATGTCGCCGACGGCGGTGGTCACCGTGGCGCCGGTCGCCTTGCGGATTTCCTCGGCCGTCGCCTCCAGCAGGTCGCGGCCGCGCGCGGTGATGGTGACCTGCACGCCCTCGGCGGCAAGGGCTATCGCGCAGGCCTTACCCAGCCCCTTGCTGGCTGCGCAGACGATGGCGCGGCGACCGGCGATTCCCAGATCCATGCTCGTTCCCTCCCGGTTCGTTGTCCAGTTCCGCCAGCACCTCGCGGGCCAGCGGGACGGTCAGGGGACGGTGCGCGGCGAGCGACGCGCGGTCAAGCGCCGCCACGACCCGCCGCGCCGAATCGAGCGACCGCTCCATCCGGGTCAGCAGGTAGGTGATCAGGTCCATGCCCGGCCGCAGCTGGCGGTCGGCGAACAGCTTCACCAGCACCGCGGCAAGCAGCGCGTCGTCCGGCGCCTCCACCCCCACCGCGGGCGCCGCCTTGATGCGGGACCGCAGGTCGGGCAGCTTCGTCCGCCAGCGGGACGGCGGCTTGCGCGAGAGCAGCAGCAGATGGCCGCCCGAGTCGCGCGCGAGGTTGTAGAGGTGGAACAGCGCCTCCTCCTTCGCCGGCTTGCCGGCCACCCGGTCGGCGTCCTCGACCACCACCGCGTTGGCACGGGCGATCAAGGTTGGCAGGTCGGCCTCGTCCAGCGTCTCCCCATTGGCGATGGGGGCGTGGCTGCGCGCCCGCCAGACATGGCCCAGATGCGTCTTGCCGCAGCCGGCCGGCCCGTAGACGGTCAGCGCGGGCGCCGGCCAGCCGGGCCAGCGGTCGAGCCACGCCACCGCGTCGGCGTTGCTGGGCGCCACCAGGAAATCCTCGCACCCCATCGCCGCGCGGTGGCCGAGGTCGAGGGGAAGCTGCGCTGCGAGGCTCATGACGGCACGTTGCCCCGGTAATAGGGGCTCGCGAGATACTGGCCGAGCGCGAAGCGCGTCAAGACGCCGATCACCGCCGCGACCGGCACGGCCAGCAGCACGCCGACGAATCCGAACAGGCTGCCGCCGGCCAGCAGCGCGAAGATGACCCACACCGCGTGAAGCCCGACCTTCTCGCCCACCAGCTTGGGCGTCAGGACGTTGCCCTCCACCGCCTGCCCGAACAGGAAGATCGCGACCACCACGCCGACCCGCCACCAGTCGTCGAACTGCAGCAGCGCGAGCCCGGTGCTCGACACGAATCCGAACAGCGACCCGACATAGGGGATGAAGGACAGCAGGCCCGCCATCAACCCGATCACCAGCCCGAAGTCCAGCCCCGCCGCCGACAGGGCAACGGCGTAGAACACGCCCAGCACCAGGCAGACCAGCGCCTGCCCACGCACGAATCCGGCCAGCGTCTCGTCCACCTGCCGCGCCTGCTGGCGGATGGTGGCGGCGTGGTGCAGGGGCAGCCAGCTGTCCACCTTGGCGACCAGCAGGTCCCAGTCGCGCATCAGGTAGAAGGCCACGACCGGCGTGATGAACAGCACCGACAGCACGTCAAACAACGCCAGCCCGCCCGACAGGAGGCCCGTCAGCACCCGGCCGACCCAGCCGACCACCTCCCCGGCGTAGTTGCCGGCGGCCCCGCGCAGCCGCTCCACATCCTCCGGCGACAGGCGGTGGATCAGCCGGTCGAGCATCGGCAGGACGCGTTCCCGCATCGCCGCGCTGTAGCTGGGCAGAACCTCGATCAGGTGCGCCACCTGGGCCTGCACCAGCGGCACCAGCAGCAGCGTCAAAAGCACGAGGATGACCGCGAAGGACAACAGCACCAGCGTGGTGGCCAGCCAGCGGGGCAGCCGCCATCCCTCCAGCCGGTCCACCACGGGGTCGAGCAGATAGGCGACCGCCAGCCCCACCACGAAGGGCAGCAGCATGCCGGCCAGCAGCCACAGCGCCAGCGCGAACAGGCCAAGCCCGATCAGCCAGAAGCGGAGCTGCTTGCCCGGCGTCAAGGCACGCCCCCATGCCGGTTGAACAGCAGCCCGCCGCGATAGACGTAGGCCAAGCCCGACAGCACCGTCGTCACCGCGCAGGCCCAGGTCAGCAGCGGCACCAGCTCCATCCCGAACAGGTGGATGTCCGGCATGCCCAGCCCCGGCGGCAGCAGCACCGCCGCGGCCAGCGCGAGCTGCACCGCCGTGTTGATCTTGCTGATGTAGAGCGGCTGCATCGCCAGCGACTCCTTCAGCGTGTACAGCAGCATCACGCCGCCGATGATCATCACATCGCGGAACACCACCAGGATCACCAGCCACAGCGGCAGCGCGCCCACATGCCCCAGCGAGACGTAGACGCTGACCAGCAGCGCCTTGTCCGCGATGGGGTCCAGATAGGCGCCGAGCACCGTGCGGGCGCGGAACATGCGCGCCACCGCCCCGTCCACCGCGTCCGAGACACCGGCCCCGACGAACAGCCAGAAGGCCACGCCCAGCTCGCCCGCCAGGATGAAATAGACGGCGACGGGCACGGCCAGGATGCGGCCGAAGGTGATGATGTTCGGGATGCTCACCGCGGCCTCATTCGCCGTTGCACGGACCGTCCTGGGACGGATCTCAATGTTGCGGCTCTCAATAGCGGGGGGCACCCGTGGCGGGCAAGGTGCCCAGCACGCGCGGCGGCGCGCCCGGCGCCTCGACCGGACCGGCGCCGGCCCCGACACCACCCCCAACGCCGCTCATGGGCTGGGGCGCCGCCATCGGCTGGGGGGCGCCCATCGGCGCGGGCGACGCCATCGGGGCGACGCTTCCCGGCTGCACCACCTCGGCCCCGGCGCCGCGTGGCAGCACCTGCAACTGCCACTCCGACCCCGGCGCGGCGAGCTGGCCCGGCGCCGCCGCGACCGGAGTCGCCGCGGCACCGGTGCGGGTCAGTCCCAGGTCGCGGCGCGCCAGCGCCTGACGCAACCGGTCCACGTCGCCGCGATGGGTCAGGGCGACCAGCGCCTCGTAACGGCTCAGCGAGACCACGTCGGTGCGGGTGACGGCCTGCACGCCGGCCAGCCGCTTGCGCGTTTCGACCCAATCGTTCAGCCCTTGGAGCGGCACGCGCACCAGCGTGGCCTGTTCCGGCCCGGTCGCCATGGTGTTGTCGCGGCGCCAGGACTCGTCGATGGCGGTGGACACGAAGGTCACGGCGCGGTTCATGAAGTCGGCCGGACGGTCGGACGGGTCGGCCTTCACGTTGACCGCCTGCTGGTCGCGCGACCCGTCGGGCGCGTAGCGGGTGACCTCCACGGCCAGGGGGCGCGCGGTGTCCGGCCCTTTGGCGGGCATCTCCGTCTTGGCGACGATCACGCCGCCCGCGTTGTAGCGCTGGGCGATCCGGGCGAGCGCCTCCGGGTTGCCGGCCAGCGCCTCGTTCACGCCGATGGCCGAGATGTCCGGCAACTCGCCGTCCGGCACCACCAGCGGCACCAGCGAGCCGCCGGCCGACCGGCCTTCCCACGCCTCGCGCCACGCCGTGCGGTCTTCCCACAGCACGGGGCGCCCGTCGGTCACGGTGATCGGCAGCACGACGAAGGGCCGCGCCGGCGGCTCCACATACTGCTGCGCGGCCATGCCCAGCGACTCGCGCACCGCGTTGGGGCGGAAGCGCACCGTGATGGTGCCGAGGTAGCGCGTGGCCGAGACCTTCTCGTCGTCGATCTCGAAGCCCTGGACCAGCCGGGCGAGGTCGTTGTCGGAGACCTTCGGCGCGCTCGTCGCCGACGGGACGAGGCGCTTGTACATCTCGTTCCAGGCCTTCACCTGCGCCTCGCGGATCGCCTGATCGCGGGCGGCGTTGGCGTTGGCCGCGCTGACGTCCACCTTCACGCCCGACACCGTGTAGCCGTCCGCCGCCAGCGCGGCGTTCGGCGACGTGCCCGGAGCGGCGGCCGGCGCAGCCCCGGCCGGCGCCGCAGCGGCCGCCGTGGGCGGGGCGGCACCCGGCGCTTGCGCCCCGGCGGGACCGGCCGGAACGGCCAGGGTCACGAGGGCGGCAGCCACAACAACGGGGGCGAAGCCCGCAAACAGCGGCGCGCGGCGGCGGTGGAGCATTGCAATGCCTTCCGATTCGAGTATGTTCGGCCCGTTCCGATGGCCCGGCTGGTGAGACGGCCCGGCTAAGGTGGCAAAGGTATATAGCTCAGCCCAAGCGAGGATACCATCAGCACCCAGTCTAATAACACGTCCGACGCCTACAAGCAGGCCGGCGTGGACATCGACGCGGGCAACGCGCTCGTTGACGCGATCAAACCGCTCGCCCGTTCCACCGCGCGCCCGGGGTCCGACGCCGGGCTGGGCGGATTCGGCGCTCTGTTCGACCTGCGCGCGGCCGGGTATCGCGACCCGCTGCTGGTCGCGACCACGGACGGCGTCGGCACGAAGCTGAAGGTCGCCATCCTGGCGAACAAGCACGACACGGTGGGCATCGACCTCGTGGCGATGTGCGTGAACGACCTCGTCGTGCAGGGTGCGGAGCCGCTGCTGTTCCTCGACTATTACGCCACGGGCAAGCTGGACGTGACCGCCGGCCGCGCCATCGTCGCCGGCATCGCCGAAGGCTGCCGTCAGGCCGGCTGCGCGCTGGTCGGCGGCGAGACGGCCGAGATGCCCGGCATGTATTCGGAAGGCGACTACGACCTCGCCGGCTTCTCCGTCGGCGCCGTGGAGCGCGAGAACGCGCTGACCGGCTCCGCCGTGCAGGCGGGCGACGTGGTGCTCGGCCTTGCCTCCTCGGGCGTGCACTCCAACGGCTATTCGCTGGTGCGCAAGCTGGTGGAGAAGTCGGGCCTCGGCTACGACTCGCCCTGCCCCTGGGATGGGTCGAAGACGCTGGGCGACGCCCTGCTGACCCCGACGCGCATCTATGTGAAGAGCACGCTGGCCGCCGTCCGCGCCGGCACGGTGCGGGCGATGGCCCACATCACCGGCGGCGGCCTGATCGAGAACATCCCGCGCGTCCTGCCGGACGGGCTGGGCGTGACGCTCGACGCCGCCGCGTGGCCGCTGCCCCCGGTCTTCCACTGGCTGATGACGACGGGCGGGCTGACGCCGCTGGACATGGCGCGCACCTTCAACACCGGCCTCGGCATGGTCGTCGTCGTCCCGGCGGACAAGGCGAGCCAAGCCACCGAGATCCTGACCCAGGGCGGCGAGACCGTCTTCACCGTCGGCACCGTTCACGCGGTCAAGGACGGCGAGGCCCGCGTCACCGTCACCGGCATGGACGCGGCATGGCGCGCCTAAAAATTGGCGTCCTGATCTCCGGGCGCGGCAGCAACCTGCAGGCGTTGATCGACGCCTGCGCCGCCCCGGACTTTCCGGCTGACATCGCGTTGGTGCTCTCCAACAAGGCCGATGCCTACGGCCTGGAGCGCGCCGCCAAGGCCGGCGTGCCGGTCGCGGTGGTCAGCCACCGCGACTTCCCCGGCGACAAGCGGGCCTTCGAGGAAGCGATGGACGCCCGCCTGCGCGAGGCTGGCGTCGAGCTGGTTTGCCTCGCCGGCTTCATGCGGCTGCTGTCGCCCTGGTTCGTCGGGCAGTGGCAGGACCGGCTGATCAACATCCACCCCTCGCTGCTTCCCTCCTTCAAGGGGCTGGACACGCACGAGCGGGCCATCGCCGCCGGGGTGCGCTTCCACGGCTGCACGGTCCATTACGTGCGTCCGGAGATGGACGAGGGTCCGATCATCGTGCAGGCGGCGGTTCCCGTCCTGCCCGGCGACGACGCCCACACTCTGTCCGACCGGGTGCTGGAGTCGGAACACCGAATCTACCCGCAGGCCGTCCGCCTGATCGCCGAGGGCCGCGCCCGCGTCGAGGGCGACCGCGTTCTGCTGTCCGGCCCGACGCCGGCCCTGTCCGCCGTGGTCAACCCGCCGGCTTGAGCGGAGCCCTTGCCGGAACCGTTCGCGGTCCCCACATTCCCCGCCGGATCAACGACCCAATCGCAAGGGGGGAGAAATGGCGGTCATGGATCATGGACTGGAGCAGGGGCACAACCCGGTCAGCGACGAACTGGTGCGCGAACACGCCGCCGGCTGGCACGCCTTCACCCGCTTCCTGACCTTCGGGACGGCCGGCGTGGTCGTCCTGCTGATCCTGATGGCGATTTTCCTGCTGTAAGCGCCGGATAGAGGGTCCGTGTGTTGAGGTGATTGTTCACCGCCGTTGCATACCGACCCGCGGCGGACGAAACGTCCAAAGCCCCTCTCCCTTGAGGGGAGAGGGGTTGGGGTGAGGGTGAAACGTCGACAACGGAAGAACGTCGGCTTTTTCCGCCCTCCGGGCGTAACGACCCCTCATCCCAACCCTTCTCCCCCAAGGGGAGAAGGGCTTTTTCAATAGGCCCCCGCCGAAACCCAACACACGCTGCAATGCGAAGCTGTTGGGTTTCGCTGGCGCTCAACCCAACCTACAAAAACTCCCGCTCACTGGCCCGGCAGGCGGCCCATCAGCAGGTCGCGCATTTCGCCGGCCAGGGCGTGCACCTGATCTTCCCAACCGCTCTGGCCCGCCTGGATCGCGTACATGACGTGGGTGGCCAGATGGATCAGGCCCGCGCGGACGCAATCCTCCGGCTCGAAGTCCAGGCCCAGCGTATCGCGCAGGAACTGCCCGAGCTGGTCAGGGGAGTTCCAGGGATGCACCACCACCGTGCTGAAGCCGCTGGTGCCCAGGAACACCGCGTTCAGCGCCGTCGCCTGGGCGTTGATCGCGTCGATGGCCTGATCCTGGTCGATGGTGTCCGCCAGGACCTGCTGGAAGGCGTCGAGGCATTGGTCGACATAGCCGCGCACCAGCAGTTCCACCACGCCCGGTTCACCGAGGTCGTTCCGGCCCTGCACGAGCGGCGGCAGCGGCTCCAGAAGAGCGGCGACGATCGGCTTGGTGTCCTGGCGTTCCATCGGGGTACTCCTAGCGGTTGATTCCCCGAATACTCGACTTTTCCACGCCTGTCCACGGGGCTGTGCCGATCGCCAGGGACAAGTTCGAGACCAACCGCAAACGCAAAAAGCAAAGGGCCGCCCCGAATGGGACGGCCCCTCGCAAAACCAGAAAACCGGATGGCTGAATTCAGCCGACCAGTTCGATGCCGGAGAAGAAGAAGGCGATCTCCTGGGCGGCGGTCTCCGGAGCGTCGGAGCCATGCACCGAGTTGGCCTCGATCGACTCGGCGAACTCCTTGCGGATGGTGCCCTCGGCGGCGTTGGCCGGGTTGGTGGCGCCCATGATCTCGCGGTTGCGGGCGATGGCGTTCTCGCCTTCCAGCACCTGCAGGACGACCGGGCCGGAGATCATGAAGGAGACGAGGTCGTTGAAGAACGGACGCTCGCGATGCACGCCGTAGAACTGCTCGGCCTGGGCCTTCGACAGCTGGACGCGCTTCTGCGCGACGATGCGCAGGCCGCCGTCTTCGAACTTGGCGTTGATCTTGCCGGTCAGGTTGCGGCGGGTGGCATCGGGCTTGATGATCGAGAGGGTCCGTTCGACGGCCATGGCGGTGGGCTCCTGCAGAGATGCGTTTTAGGCGCCGCGCGATTGGCCGGGGCGCCGGTTGCGCGGGGTTATATAGGCGCTTTTCAATCACGGCAACCCGTTTGGCACGCCAACCCGTTCGGCGCGGCAGCCGCCGTGGATGGTCGTGGCAGGGCAGCCATAAGGGCAAAGCCGACCGGTGTCCCTTCAAATCGGGGCCGGGCTCGTGCTACACCGGCACCCGACATGCTGCACATCAACGACCTGACGTTCCGCTATGGCGGACGCGTGATTTTCGACCGCGCCACCGCGGTCGTGTCGAAGGGCCATCGCGTGGCGCTGGTCGGCCGCAACGGCACGGGAAAGTCCACGCTCCTGAAGCTCGTCGCCGGCCAGCTCCAGACGGACGCCGGGGCGATCACCGTGCCCACCGGCACGAAGATCGGCATGGTCGCGCAGGAGGCGCCGAGCGGCGCCGTCAGCCTGCTTGACGCCGTGCTGGCCGCCGACACGGAGCGCACCGCCCTGCTGGCGGAGGCGGAGACCGCCACCGACCCCATGCGCATCGGCGAGATCCACGCCCGGCTGGCCGACATCGAGGCGCACTCCGCCCCGTCGCGCGCCGCGCAGGTCCTCTCCGGCCTCGGCTTCGATGCGGAGTCGCACCAGCGCCCCTGCTCCGACTTCTCCGGCGGCTGGCGGATGCGCGTGGCGCTGGCCGGCGTGCTGTTCGCGCGGCCGGATCTGCTGCTGCTCGACGAGCCGACCAACCACCTCGACCTCGAAGCCACCCTGTGGCTGGAGAGCTATCTCAAGAACTACCCGCACACGATCCTGCTGGTCAGCCACGACCGCGACCTCTTGAACTCGGTCCCCACCACGACCATCCATGTGGACCAGGGCAAGCTGGTGACCTACGCCGGCAACTACGACCAGTTCCTGAAGCAGCGCCGCGCCAACCAGGAGCGGCTGCAGGCCATGGCGACCAAGCAGGAGGCCAAGCGCAAGCACATGATGGCCTTCGTGGAGCGCTTCCGCTACAAGGCCACCAAGGCCCGCCAGGCGCAAAGCCGCCTGAAGGCGCTGGAGAAGCTGGAGTCCATCACGCTGATGGAGGACGACGCCGAAGTCGTCTTCAACTTCCCCCAGCCCGAGGAAATGCCCCCGCCCCTGATCGCGCTGGACGGCGTCACCATCGGCTACGGCGAGCGGGCGATCCTTCGCCGCGTGAACCTGCGCATCGACATGGACGACCGCATCGCGCTGCTGGGCGCCAACGGCAACGGCAAGTCCACGCTGGTCAAGCTGCTGGCCGGCCGGCTGGAGGCCATGGCCGGCGAGATGCGGCGGCCCAACAAGCTGCGCGTCGGCTATTTCGCCCAGCACCAGCAGGACGAATTGGACCTGTCGCTCACCCCCATCCAGCAGACCCAGCGCATCATGCCGCTGGCGCCGGAGGAGAAGGTGCGCGCCCACCTCGGCCGATTCGGCTTCCAGCAGAGCAAGGCGGAAACGCGCATCGCCGACCTGTCGGGCGGCGAGAAGGCGCGCCTGCTGCTGGCGCTGATGAGCCGCGAGGCGCCGCACATCCTGATGCTGGACGAACCGACGAACCATCTGGACGTCGACAGCCGTGAGGCCCTGATCGAAGCCATCAACGGTTTCGAGGGCGCCGTCATCCTCATCAGCCACGACCCGCACCTGATCGAGCTGACCGCCGACCGGCTGCTGCTGGTGGCCGACGGCACGGTCCAGCCCTACGACGGCGACCTGGACGATTACCGCAAGTTCCTGCTGGACCGCGCACGGGCCGAACGCGCCGGCGCCAGGGGCGACGCCGCCGACTCCGGCCCCAGCCGCAAGGACCAGCGCCGCGCGGCCGCCGAAGCGCGCGCCACGCTGGCGCCCCTGAAGAAGAAGGCCGGCGACGCCGAGGCCCTGGTCAACAAGCTGACCGAGGAGAAGGGCAAGATCGAATCGAAGCTCGCCGACCCCACCCTCTACAGCGGCCCCAGCGACAAGCTGCAAAAGCTTCAGATCGACCTGGGCGTGGTGGAGAAGAAGCTCGCCGCCGCCGAGGAAAGCTGGCTGGAGTTCCTGGAAGCCTACGAGTCCGCGGCTGCGGAGGCCGGCGTATGAGCGCGTCCCGCGACGTGCCCTACACCGAGTCGGCCGCGCCGGAGGAGGCGGAGGAACGCACATCCGCCGTTCCGGAGGAACGCACATCAGACGTCCTGGCGGCCTTCCGCGACAACCTGCCGGGCGAGCGCGTGTCGCTCGGCAACCTGATCGCGGCCCTGGGCGACCGCTCGCTGGGCACCATCCTGCTGGCCTTGTCGCTGCCGACCGTGGCGCCGGTGCCGCTGGGCGTGTCCTGCCTGTTCGACCTGCCGATCCTGCTGTTCTCCGCCCAGATGGCCTTCGGCCGGCGCGGGGCCGCCCTGCCAGACTGGCTGCTGCGCCGTTCCGTCGGCCATGGCATGGCGCGGCGCATGATCGACGCCGCCATGCCACGGCTGACCGGCATCGAGCGGATGCTGAAGCCGCGCCTGCCCCGCTTCGCCACCATCGACGGGGAACGCTGGTTCGGCTTCCTCATTCTGCTGCTGTCGCTGACCTGCGTGGTGCCGCTGCCCCTCACCGGCTGGCTGCCGGGCTTCGCGCTGGTGCTGCTGTCGCTGGGCCTGATCGAGCGCGACGGGGCGGCCATCGCCGTCAGTCTCGGCCTGACCGTCGCCGCGCTGGTGTTCTTCGCGCTGGTCGCGAGCGGCCTTTCCTACGCTGGTCAAGAGCTTTTTGCCTTAGCCCCATCGACATAACCCCCGACCTTCCTGCGGGTTGCAGGGGGGTGGAGGATGCGACATAAGTGCCCTTACGGGATCGTTAGGTTCGGGACCCCCGGCGGCTCTTGCTTGTTTAGCCCCCGGGGCAAAAATCGCTCAACAGCCAACGGCGAAAGGCCGATCAATGACACCAACGGAAATCACCGTCGCCGAAAAAGAAAAAAGCGGCAAGACGCCGCCGGCCGCGTGGCTTTTCTTCCAGCGTTGGATGGCAAATCCCCTTTCGATGGGTTCCGTTACTCCGTCATCCGGAGCCCTCTGCAAACTGATCCGCCAGCACGTCGTCTGCGCCAAGGACCAGGTGGTCGTCGAATTCGGCGGCGGCACCGGCGCGATCACCAAGTCTCTTCTTCAGTCCGGCATCCCCGGCGAGCGCATCTTCACCTTCGAGATCGACGACCACCTCAGCCACTACCTGCGCGGCCACTATCCGGACGTGAACGTCGTTCACGCCGATTGCCGCAAGGCGCCGGACGTGCTCGGCCCGAATCTGGTCGGTAAGGTCGGCACGGTGGTCATCGGCATCCCCATGCTGAACCTGCCGATGCGCGTCCAGAAGGAGGTCGTGGAGGCCTGTTTCAAGATCCTGCCGGAAGGCGGGCGCTTCATCCTCTACACCTACGGCGTCGGTTCCCCGCTGAACCAGCGCACGCTGGGCCTGAAGGGCAAGCGCCTGGGCTTCACCCCCCTGAACGTCCCGCCGGCCTCGGTCTGGGGCTACTGGAAGGCGTAAGGGTCGCCGTTGGGTTTCGCTGGCGCTCAACCCAACCTACGGTGGATCGTGTAGGTTGGGTTGAGCGCCAGCGAAACCCAACACCCCTCCGAAGCCATTTTCACGGCTTGCGCGGCGCCTGCCGCAACACTCCATCCGTCAGGCCGGGCGGCAGCGCGGCGAGCAGCCACACCGCCGCCGCCATCGGCCAGGGGAAGGAGATCCGGGCCTTGTTCCGCGCCAGCCCGCGCCGGATCACCCGCGCGGCCCGGTCGGTGTCCATCAGGAAGGGCATCGGGAACCGGTTGACGGCCGTCATGCGGCTTTTCACGAAGCCGGGACAGATCACCGACACGCCGATCCCCTGCCCTGCCAGATCGCCGCGCAGCGACTCGCCGTAGACCCGCACCGCCGCCTTGCTGGCGCAGTAGGCGGGCGCCCCGGGCATGCCCCGGAAGCTGGCCAGCGAGGCCATCAGCGCGATCTGCCCGCGCCGCCTCGTCTGCATGGCCGGCAGCAGCGGGTGGATGGTGTTCAGCACCCCGTCCAGGTTGACCTGGAAGATGCGCCGCGCCTGTTCCTCGCTCTCCGTGCCGTGGCCCGTTCCGGCGGAGATTCCGGCGTTGGCGATCACCAGATCGACGGGGGCCCGCCGGTCCACCGCCGCCAGCCAGCCGGACATGGCGTCCCGGTCCGCCGCGTCGAGCACCGCACTCTCCACCGTGGCCCCCAAGGCCCGGCAGCGCTCCGCCACGGCGCCCAGCCGCGCCGCGTCGCGCCCGGTGAGGGCCAGCGCCGCGCCGGTGGCTGCGTAGACATAGGCCAGTTCCTCCCCGATGCCGCTCGACGCGCCGGTGATGACGATGGAGCGCGGGTCGCGCATATCCCCTCCTGTTCTTGTGGCTTGGCCTTGTTGCCTCGGCCGCTCGCCGCTATAACTTGAGCCTCAAGATCCCACAAATTGTAGTCGAGGCCGTTTTGTCCGCCCAACGCCCCGCTGTATCCAGCATGACCGGCTTCGCACGCGTGGACGGGCACGCCGACGGCTATTCCTGGACCTTCGAGGTGAAGAGCGTCAACGGGCGCAACCTCGACATCCGCTGCCGCCAGCCCTCGGGCTTCGACACGCTGGAGGCCGTGGCCCGCGCGGAAATCCCGAAGCGCCTCGCCCGCGGCAGCGTCAACCTGAACCTGACGGTGAACCGCAGCCAGGCGGTGGCACAGCTGCGCATCAACCGCGAACTGCTGGCCCAGGTGCTGGAGTTGGCGCGCGAGATCGAAGGCGCCGGGGCCGCCGCGCCGCGACTCGACTCGCTGCTGTCCGTGCGCGGAATCATCGAGCCGGTGGAGGAGGACGAGAGCGAGGCGCGCGAGCGCGTGGAAGCCGCTCTGAAGGCCGACCTCGCCCGCCTGATCGACCAGCTCGTCGTCGCCCGCCTGTCGGAGGGCGCGCGCCTCGTCACCGTCCTGAACGGCCACCTGGAAGAGATCGAACGGCTGGTCGCCGCCGCCTCGGCCTGCGCCAGCACCCAGCCCGAGGCGCTCCGCGAGCGCCTGCGCAGCCAGGTCGCCGCCCTGCTCGACGCCTCGCCCGCCCTGCCGGAGGAGCGGCTGGCCCAGGAGGCCGCCATCCTCATCGCCAAGGCCGACGTGCGGGAGGAGCTGGACCGCCTGCGCGCCCACATCCAGGCCGCCCGCGACATGCTGAAGGAGGGCGGCGCCATCGGCCGCCGCTTCGACTTCCTGTGCCAGGAGTTCAACCGCGAGGCCAACACGCTCTGCTCCAAGTCCGCCGACGTGGAACTGACCCGCATCGGCCTGTCGCTGAAGGCCGCCATCGAGCAGCTGCGCGAGCAGGTCCAGAACATCGAATAAGTTTTGTCGAACAGGTTTTACCGAACACGTCCGCCATGGCCCCGAAAGACATGACCGCCAAGCCCATTTCCCGGCGCGGCCTGATGCTCGTGCTGTCCTCCCCCTCCGGGGCGGGCAAGACCACCATCTCCCGCCGCCTTCTCGACCGCGACCCCGGCATCACCATGTCGGTGTCCGTCACCACGCGCCCGATGCGCCCCGGCGAACAGCCGGGCGTGGATTACTATTTCGTCGACATGCCGGAGTTCGACCGCATGGCCGAGGCCGGCGAACTGCTGGAGCACGCGCGTGTCTTCGGCAACTGCTACGGCACGCCGCGCAGCACTGTGGAAAAGGCGCTGGGCGCCGGCCGGGACGTGCTGTTCGACATCGACTGGCAGGGCACGCAGCAGCTGGCCGCCAACGCCCGCGCCGACCTGGTCAGCGTCTTCGTCCTGCCGCCCTCGGGTGAGGAGCTGGAGCGCCGCCTGCGCACCCGCGCCCAGGACTCGGCGGAGGTGATCGCCCAGCGCATGTCCAAGGCCTCGGACGAGATCAGCCACTGGGCCGAATACGACTATGTGATCGTCAACAACGACGTGGAAGAGAGCGTGAACGCCGTTCAGGCCATCCTCCGCGCCGAACGCCTGCGCCGCACCCGCCAGGTCGGCCTTCCGGGCTTCGTGCAGGCCGTGCAGGCGGCGCTGTAAGGCGCTTTTGCCCCCTCCCCGACCCTCCCCCGCTCGCGCGGGAGAGGGAGTTTTTGGCAGAGCGGCGGCAGTCCCCTCTCCCTCGAAGAGGGGGAGGGTTAGGGAGGGGGCCGCGGTTATCGCCCGCGATGCGCTCGCGCCAGCGCGGCGAATCCCGCCACATCCACCTCTTCCGCCCGCGCGGTCGGCTCGATGCCGGCCGCGGCCAGCAGGGCTTCCGCGTTTCCCAGGCTCTTCAGGCTCTGGCGCAGCATCTTGCGGCGTTGGCCGAAGGCCGCGGCGGTGACCTGTTCGAGCGCCTTCCACTCCGCCGGCTCGGGGTTGGCGCGCGGGGTCAGGTGGACGACGGTGGAGGCCACCTTCGGCGGCGGCGTGAAGGCCTTGGCCGGCAGGTTAAACAGCACCCTCGCGTCGGCCCGCCACTGCGTGATGACCGACAGCCGCCCGTAGGCCTTGCTGCCGGGCTTGGCAACCAGCCGGTCCGCGACCTCCTTCTGGAACATCAGCGTCAGGCTGACGAACTCCTCGATCCGCGCCAGCCAGCCGATCAGCAGCGGCGTCGCCACGTTGTAGGGAAGGTTCGCCACGATGGCGCGCGGGGCTGGGGCAAGGTCCACCGGATCGACCTCCAGCGCGTCGGCCTCCACGATGTTCAGGCGCCCGTTGGCCGCCTGCACCACGTCCTGCAAAGCCTCGATGAAGCGGTGGTCCCGTTCGATGGCGATCACCTGCCGCGCCTTGGTGGCGAGCAGCGCGCGCGTCAGCCCGCCGGGACCGGGACCGACCTCGATGGCGGTCACGCCGGTCATGTCCCCCGCCGAGCGCGCGATCCGGCCCGTCAGGTTCAGGTCGAGCAGGAAGTTCTGGCCCAGCGCCTTGCGGGCGTCCAACCCGAATCGGGCGATCACGTCGCGCAGCGGCGGCAGGGCTTGCGGGTCGAAGGCGGGGGTGGCGGCGGGGTTGGCGGCGGAATCGGTCTCGGTCATGGCGTCCTTATAAAACGCCACCGGTCGATCGTCACGGGCCATCAACCGTCACGGCGCTCGATGCGGATTTCCGCTTTTCCGGTCAGAAGGCCGATCAGCACGGCCAGCACGATCATCAGCGGAACGCCGACGGCCAGCGCCAGGAACAGCCCCGACGTCACCAGCAGAACCGCCCCGACCGCCAGCCCCACAAGGACCGCCGCGACCACCGCCGAAACCGCA
Organism: Azospirillum mesophilum; assembly: GCF_053470405.2. NCBI lineage: Bacteria > Pseudomonadati > Pseudomonadota > Alphaproteobacteria > Rhodospirillales > Azospirillaceae > Azospirillum > Azospirillum mesophilum. The sequence goes on along the minus strand of NZ_JBPXMQ020000006.1, from coordinate 173,659 downwards.
TTGGAGACTTGCCGCGCCATACGCCCTCGCTTATGTTTGGAGGGTAGGCGGCCGGGTCATGAACCCGACCACCCACCTGCTAGTTGATCTGAAGGGCGATGTGGATCACGACTCCCATCGCCCTTATTTTCAACCACAGGGTCAGACGCGGCTTTCGCATCGTCTACCCTCCAATCATCGAACGGCAGGATTGCCGCCGACGGGACATCTTTACCGACGCCGGCCCGCGCTGCCCATGCGTCGTAAAGTCCCTCAATCCTCCAGCAGGAACCCGCGCACCACGGCGATCTGATCCTCGGTCATCAGGGCCGGGGCGTGGCCCGCGTGGGGGAACTCCACCAGACGGGCGCCGGGGCCGCGGCGGGTCATCTCCTCCGCCGTCTCGGGCAGCAGGATGTCCGACGTCTCGCCGCGCAGCACCAGCACCGGGCACTGGATGCGGTCCCAGATGGCCCACAGGTCCACGTCGTCCATCGGCTGCGCCTTGAAGGCCTCCGCGATGGACGGATCGTAGGCGAGGCCATAGCGCCCGTCCGGGCGAACCCGCGCGCTGTGCTCGGCCATGTGGCGCCACGCCTCCTCCGGCAGTTGGCCGAAGCCCATCAGGACGAAGCGCAGGTAGGATTCCACCGCCGCGATGTCCTCGAACACCGGGTCCTTGCCCACATAGTCGGCGATGCGCTGCAAGCCGACCTTGGAAATGAAGGGGCCGACGTCGTTGATGACCAGCCGGCGGATCGGGCTGTTGGGCTGGGCCGCCAGCATCATACCGATCAGCCCGCCCATGGAGGTGCCGACCCAGTCCACCCGCTCCACCCCCAGCCGGGCGATCAGCGCCGCCATGTCGGCGCAGTATTGGGGATAGCCGTAGAGCGAGGGCACGGGGATCCAGCCGCTCCGGCCACGCCCGACCACGTCCGGGCAGGCCACCCGGTAGCGGTCGACCAAGTCCAGGGCCAGCGCGTCAAAATCGCGCCCGTTACGGGTCAGCCCATGCACGCAGACCACGGTGCGCTCCGCGTCGTCGCGCCCCCACTGGGTGTAGGCGACACTGTGGAAGCCGGCCGCGCTGAGGCCGAGGAAGCTGCGTTCGGACATCGGCACGGCGGTGGTCTCCCCTTGGTCGTTTTTCCGATCGTTTTCCGCCCGCTGCCGTCAACCCTTGTTGGGCCGCGCCAGTTCGGCGGCTTGGCGCGCCACCAGCGGCGACGGGTCCGCCACCTCCGCGTCGAACGGGTGCCGCGGCGCGTCATACAGGCGCCGGATGGCGCGCACGTAGTTCCGCGTTTCCTCATAGGGCGGCACGCCCTTGAAGCGGTCCACGGCCCGCTCGCCCGCGTTGTAGCCGGCAAGGGCCAGCGTAACGTCGCCTTGGAAATAGGCCAAGAGCCAGCGCAGATATTTGATGCCGCCCCGGATGTTTTCCGCCGGGTCGAAGACATCGCCCACGCCGAACCGCTCCGCCGTGTCGGGAATCAGCTGCATCAGCCCCGCCGCCTCCTTCGGCGACACGGCGTCGGAGCGGTAGGCGCTTTCCACCTGGATCACCGCCAGCACCAGCGCGGGGTCGAGCCCGTACTTCGGCGCCTGCTCCGTCACCAGCGCGACGATCTCCGGGGGCGGCGGCCCGATCTCCCGCAGGGGAGCGGCGCCCGGCCGGCACCAGGGGCGGACATGCCCCAGCCGTCCCGGCACGTATTTGACCAGCTTGCGCGCTTCCGCATGCCCCTGCGAGGCGGCGGCGCGCAGCCACGCCGTGCCGACCCGCCGGTCGCGCCGCACGCCGACGCCGAACAGGAACCGCCGCGCGACGCGGTAGGCGGCGTCCGGGTCTCCCTTCTCCGCCGCCTCGCAATCGCTGAGCCGCGCGTCCCTCTGCGCCGCCGTCACCGGCGCACGGAGCGCCAGCTTGGTCGATGAAAGCGCCAGCTTGGTCGACGTGCCGGTGGTGATGGAAGGATGGGTGCCTCCACGCACCACGGCCGTCCGGTGCTTCGGCTCCGCAGCCGACGCGGCGGGGGCCGCGAGGAAAAGGGAGGCCAGAACCCCCGCCGAAATCATGGATAACGCGCGCACGGACATGCCGACACCTTCCTCCGAACCGGAGAAACTATGCGAGGGAATCCATGAATCGACAGGATTTTGGCCCAATTACCCCCTTTTTGCCAGCCGCCACACCCAGCCGCGCAGGAGCCCCAGCCTGTGCCGCGCCGCCTCCCGCACCCTTGCGGCCACCCGCTTCACGGCGACCCAGGGCGGCAGCGACGTCAGCCAGTCGAGCCAGCGGACCACGCGGACGTAGCACCAAGCGAAGGCGGGAATCGTCAGAAGCTTGTCCTTGCTGATGCGGAACAGACGCTCCACCAGCGTGACCTTCAGCACTTCAGCGATGCCGATGACCAGAACCCCCTGCACCGCATGGCCCGTGCCCAGAAGGTAGAAGCCCACCGGCTTGGCCGGTTCCAGGATGATCAGCGGCACCACGAACAGCGCCAGCGTCGGGTAAGGGCCGAGACGCGAAATCCAGGCGGTGATCCGGGCGAAGAGGCGAAGGCGCCCGATCCACGCCGCCAAAGGCCGGATCGCCGCAAGGACCACCGCGTCGATGAGGAAGTAGAGAACCGCCAGCACCGTCAGCACCGGCCGAACCACCCACCGCTTCAGGCCGCCCTCTTTCCATTGGGGCTCGGACGCCTGGGCCATCTCTCCTCCGATCAGCGTGGTCCCTACAACTTTCGGCAGCGGCGACGGGTCCGTTCGTCGGATTGGGCGGGCCGCCGCTTTCCCCTATGTAACACTCCTGCGCTTGCGCGTCCGCGCCCTTTGCCCTTTCGGTGTTTTCCCATCGTGCTTGGCTATTACGACCCATTCCTCGTCGTGCTGTCGGTGGTGGTGGCATCCTTCGGCAGCTACGTCGCGCTCGACCTCGCCTCCCACGCCCGGGAGGCGCGGCGCGGGGGCAGCGCGTGGCTTGCCGGGGCGGCGCTCGCCCTGGGGGCGGGCATCTGGTCGATGCATTTCGTCGGCATGCTGGCCTTCCGCGCGCCGATGCCGGTCGCCTACGACATCGGCCTGACGGCGCTGTCCTTCCTGCTCGCCGTCGCGGTGTCGGGGACCGGCCTGTTCGCGGTGGCACGCGGCGTCCCGCGCCGCGCTACGCTGCCCGTGGCCGGCGCGCTGACCGGGCTCGGCATCGTGGGGATGCATTACGTCGGGATGGCGGGCGTGCGGATGCCGGCCCGGCTGGGCTACGATCCGGGGCTGGTCGCCCTGTCGGTGGCGATCGCCGTCGCCGCCTCGACCGCCGCGCTGTGGCTCGCCTTCCGCACCGCCAGCGCCTTGCAGCGCCTGGCCGGCGGGCTGGTGATGGGCCTTGCGGTCATCAGCATGCACTACACCGGCATGGCCGCGGCGTCCTTCCACGCGGATCACGCCGCGACAGCCGTTGCAGGGGCTGTTGCGGGGGCCGTTCCAGGGGATGGCGCGGTGCTGTCCACCCCGCTGGTCGCCGTCGCCACGGGCGGCGCCACCATCCTGATCCTGTCGCTGGCGCTCGCCACCACGCTGCTGGACCGCCGCCGCGAAGAGGAGCGCTCGGCCGAGCAGGAGGCGCGCCACCGCTCCATCGTCGATACGGCGGTGGACCCCATCGTCGTGACCGACGAAACCGGCACCATCCTGTCCTTCAACCGGGCGGCCGAGGCGACCTTCGGCTACACAGCCGAGGAGGCCATCGGCGCCAACGTCCGCCTGCTGATGCCGGAGCCGCACCAGAGCGGCCACGACGGCTACATGGCGCGCTACCGGCAGACCGGGGAGCGGCGGGTCATCGGCATCGGGCGCGAGGTGGAAGGGCGGCGCAAGGACGGCTCCACCTTCCCGCTGGAACTGTCCGTCGCCGAATGGCAGGGCGGCAAGCGGCGCTTCTTCACCGGCATCATGCGCGACATCACGGCCCGCAAGGCGGCCGAGGACGCCCTGCGCCGCGCCAAGGACGAGGCGGAGAGCGCGCGGGAGGAAGCGCTCGCCGCCCGGGACCGGGCGGAACAGGCGGACATGGCGAAGAGCAAGTTCCTGGCCGCCGCCAGCCACGACCTGCGCCAGCCGCTGCAATCCCTGTTCTTCTTCGCCCACGCCCTGTCGGACCGGCTGAACGGCCACCCCGCCTCGCCCATTCTGGCGAGCATGAGCGAGTCGCTGAACGGCCTTCGGCTGCTGCTGGACAGCCTGCTGGACGTGTCGCGGCTGGACGCCGGGGTGGTGACTCCGGCGGTGACCGAATTCGCGCTCGGCCCCCTGCTGGAGCGGCTGGCCGCCGAATACGCCCCGCGCGCGGCGGAGGCCGGCATCACCCTGCGGCACGTCCCGACCAGCGGATGGACGCGCAGCGACCCCGCCCTTCTGGAGCGCGTCCTGCGCAACCTGATCGAGAACGCCATCCGCTTCACCGAAAGCGGCCGGATCCTCATCGGCTGCCGCCGCGCCGGCCCGGATTTGCGGATCGAGGTGCTGGACAGCGGCATCGGCATCCCGGCGGAGCATCACGGCGCCATTTTCCAGGAGTTCACCCAGCTCGCCAACCCGGAGCGCGACCGGCGCAAGGGGCTGGGGCTTGGCCTCGCCGTGGTCCGGCGGCTGGCCGGGCTGCTGGAGCACCCGGTCACGCTCCGTTCCGTTCCCGGCCGCGGCAGCGCCTTCTGCCTGACTGTTCCCTCCGTCACAGCGCGCGCCGTGCCCAACGGGCGTTCCGTGGACCAGCCCGCCGCCACATCCGCCGCCCAGGGCCTCGTCGTGGTGGTGGAGGACGACGCCATCATCCTGCTCAGCATGCGGGCGATGCTGGAGGAGTGGGGGTATCAGGTGGTCGCCGCCATGTCCGCCGAGGAAGCCGTGGAGACGCTCGCCAACCTCGACCAGCGGCCGAGCGTGATCGTCGCCGACTACCGCCTGCGCGAGGGCCGGACCGGTCTCCAGGCCATCCGCGACATCTACGGGGTGTGCGGCGTGCGCGTGCCGGCGGTGGTGCTGACCGGCGACACCGACCCCGCGCGCATCGCCGAGGTGCAGCAGAGCGGCCACCGCCTGCTGCACAAACCGGTCTCCCCGGCCCTGCTGCGCGACGTCCTCTCGTCAGCGGCGTGACGGGGCGACGTAAAGCGCGAAACGGCTTTGGCGGCGCCCTGTTCGGACACCATCTGTTGAGGACACCGCGAACGGAGCCCGGATGATCCGCCGTGCCGTAGCCCGCCGTGCCGCAGCCGTCGTGCTCGCCCTTCTGGCGCTGCTGGTCCTGGTCCCCGCCGTGGGGGCCGGCGGCTTCCTGCTGTGGATGCGGGAGCAGATGCCGGCCCACGCCGGCGCGGTCACCGTGCCGGGGCTCGACCGTCCGGTGGAGATCCTCCGCGACCGCCACGCCATCCCCCACATCTTCGCGGCGACGGAGCGGGACGCCTATTTCGCGCTGGGCTACGTCCACGCCCAGGACCGGCTGTGGCAGATGGAGACCATGCGCCTCAGCGGCGCCGGCCGCCTGTCGGAACTGGTGGGCACCCGCTTCGGCGATTGGTCGCTTCGGATCGACCGGTCCATGCGGACGCTCGGCGTCTACCGCCGCGCGCAGGCCGCCTACGACGCCATGCCGGCCGACGCGCGCGGCGCCTTCGATTCCTACGCGGCGGGCGTGAACGCCTATCTGGAGACGCGGACCGAGGCCCTGCCCATCGAATTCCAGATTCTGCGCCATACACCGGAGCCCTGGAAGCCCGCCGACAGCATCGTCTGGGGCAAGCTGATGGCGTTGCAGCTGTCCGGCAACTCCTACGACGAGCTGTACCGCGCCCGGCTCCTGCAAAACCTGTCGCCGGAGCAGGTGCAGGACCTCTTCCCCGCCGACCCGCCGGGCGCCCCCGTGACCCTGGCCGCCGAGCTGAAGGGCATGGACCTGCAAAAGGCGCTGGCCGCCCTGCCCGACCTCGGCTTCGACACGGCCTCCAACGAATGGGCGCTGGCCGGCGGCCGCAGCGCGACCGGCAAGCCGATCATCGCCAACGACCCGCATCTGGGGCTTGAGGCGCCGATCCTCTGGTATCTGGCGCGCATCGTCACGCCCTCGCACAGCATCGCCGGGGCGACGATCCCCGGCGTGCCGCTGCACATCCTGGGACACAACGCGCACGTCGCCTGGGGATTCACGACGACCCACAGCGACACGCAGGACATCTTCATCGAGAAGATCGACCCGCAGGATCCGACCCGCTACATCACTCCCGACGGCTCCCAGCCCTTCGCGACCCGCACGGAGACGATCCACATCGCCGGCCAGCCCGACGAGACCCTGACGGTGCGCGAGACCCGGCACGGCCCGGTTCTCACCTCCCCCGACACGGAGGGCATCGCGCCGGAAGGGCATGTGCTGGCGCTGGCCTTCCCCGCCCTGACCGCCCCCGCCTTGAACGTCAAGGACACGTCCGCGGAAGCACTCTACCGCCTGAACCACGCCGCCAACGCCGAGGCGGTGCGCGAGGCTCTGTTCCTCCACGTCGCCCCGCAGCAGAACGTGGTCTACGCCGACACGGACGGGACGGTCGGCTTTCTCTCCCCAGCACTGGTGCCCGTGCGGAGGGCCGGCGACGGGCGGGTTCCGGTGCCGGGCTGGACCGGCGAATACGACTGGGCCGGCTACATCCCCTTCGATTCCCTGCCCCAGGCGGTCGATCCGCCCTCCGGCCAGTTCGTCAACGCCAACAACGCGGTGGTCGGCCCCGGCTACCCCTACCTTCTCGCCACCGACTGGCCCGACCCGGCGCGCGCCCGCCGCATCGAGCAGATGCTCGGCACCGGCCGCTTTACGGTCGAGGAGGTGGCGGCCCAGCAGCTCGACACCCTGTCCCTGCCGGCGCTCGACCTGCTCCCACTGCTGCTCAAGGCCCCGGTGGACGGCCCGCGCATGGCCGAGGCGGTCGGCCGGTTGAAGGCCTGGGACGGCCGCATGGACCGCGACCGGCCGGAGCCGCTGATCTTCGATTGGTGGCTGCGGGAGCTGGTCCGCACCCTCTTCGCCGACAAGCTCGGCACCCTCTTCCCGCCCTACTGGGACCTGCGCCCGCGCGCCGTGAAGCATGTCCTGACCGAGGCGCCGCAATGGTGCGACGACGTGACGACCCCGGTGAAGGAGACCTGCGACGCGGTCGTGACCGGCGCGCTGAAGTCCGCCCTGGCCCAGATCGAGCAACGGCACGGCCCCGACATGGCCAAGTGGCGTTGGGGCGACGAGCACAAGGCCGACCTGACCCACCGGCTGCTGGGGCGGATCCCCCTGCTGGACCGCCTGTTCGACCTGACCATCGAGACGGACGGCGGCGCCTTCACCGTCAACCGCGGCACGACCCGCCCGCGCGACCCGCAGCAGCCCTTCGCCCATGTGCATGGGGCGGGCCTGCGGGCCGTCTACGACCTCGCCGACCTCGGCAACTCCCGCTTCATGATCGCCACCGGCCAGTCCGGCAATCCGCTGTCGCCCTATTGGGGCGATCTGGTTCGGAGCTGGCGCGACGGCGGCACGCTGCGCCTGACCGGCGACCCCGGCGCGCTTGCCGCCGAGGGCGCCAAGCGGCTGACGCTCACCCCCCGCGACACCGGGAACTCCTCATGACCACAAGCCCTCCGACCGTCACGCTTGCCGACATCCGCACCGCCGCCGACCGCATCCGGGGCCTGCTCCCGGTCACCCCGACCGAGGCGTCGCCCCGCCTGTCCGAACTGGCCGGCTGCACCATCCTGCTGAAGCTGGAGAACCAGCACTACACCGGCTCCTTCAAGGAGCGTGGCGCGCTCAACAAGCTGCTCTCGCTGGAGGAGGCGGAGCGGCAGGCCGGGGTCATCGCCATGTCGGCCGGCAACCACGCCCAGGCCGTGGCCTGCCACGCCAGCCGCCTCGGCATCCGCTCGACCATCGTGATGCCGAGCTTCACCCCCTTCACCAAGGTGGAGCGGACGGAGAGCTTCGGCGCCAAGGTCGAACTGCACGGGGATACGCTGAGCGATGCGGCGGCCTTCGCCCACGACCTCGCGGCGCGGGAGGGGCTGATCTTCGTCCACCCCTACGACGACCCGCTGATCGCCGCCGGCCAGGGCACGGCCGCGCTGGAGATGCTGGAGGCCGCCCCCGACCTGGACGTTCTGGTGGTGCCCATCGGCGGCGGCGGGCTGATCGGCGGCATGGCGGTGGCCGCCAAGGCGCTGAAGCCGGACATCCAGATCATCGGCGTGGAGTGCGCCATGTACCCGTCCATGCGGCAGGCTCTCGCCGGGCAGCCGATCCAGTGCGGCGGCGCCACCATCGCCGAGGGCATCGCCGTGAAGGCCCCCGGCGGCGTCACCCTGCCGCTGGTCCGCCGCCATGTGGACGATGTGTTCGAGGTCGGCGAGACGCGGCTTGAGGAGGCCGTCTACCGCCTCGCCACCCTCCAGAAGCTGGTCGCCGAGGGGGCCGGCGCCGCAGCGCTCGCCGCCGTGCTGGAGAACCCGGCGCGCTTCACCGGCAAGCGCGTGGGCGTCGTCGTGTCCGGCGGCAACATCGACGCCCGAATCCTGGCGCAAGTGCTGATGCGCGGCCTCGTCTACGAAGGCCGCATCGTCCGCCTGCGCATCGGCATCACCGACGCCCCCGGCGCGCTGGCCCGCGTCGCCCGCCTGCTGGGCGAGGCCGGCGCCAACATCGTGGAGGTGCACCACCAGCGCCTGTTCCACGACGTGCCGGTCAAGATGGCGGAAATCGACGTGGTGCTGGAAACCCGCGACCGCACCCACGTTCACCAGCTCGTCGCGAAGATGGAAGAGGCCGGCTTCCCGACGGAGCTGATGACCGAGGTTTCGTGAAGCCCAAACAGCACGAAAGGCTCGACAGCACACCAGAATGGCCAAATATCTTAGATATCAAAGAATTTCACCGCTGCCACAACACTCATATCGCCATATTCAGACAGACCGCCCCCTGAAATCGTACTATGCGACAGATCGCCGCTTCTTTTTACGTGAACAACACGCGATTTGCATGAAACGCATGCCGCGAGTATACACGGCGCCAAACGATCACTTGGCTTGTGTTTCTGGCGGGTGAATGCACATGTCCCTTGCATCCTGGGTTCCGACCTCCATCTCCACCGTCTATGGCCTCACAGCCGCCAACCGCCCGGTCACCGACATCGACGGCGGCCCGCTGGGCACCGATCCTGCCCTTCCCCGCGGGGCCGTGGTCACCACACCCACGGCCTTGTCGGACCCGTCCATGTCGCCTATCGGCTCGGCGGGATCGCCTTACGGGAAATGGGGCTCCACCGTCTCGCCGCAGCCGGTCACGCTGACCTATTCCTTCTACGAGACCGGCGGTCCGGCCGTCGCCACCGGCGGCATAACGCCGGCTCCGCTGAGCGCCGCACGCCGCGATGCGATCCGCAGCGCACTCGCCAGCGTCGCGGACGTGGCCAACATCCGCTTCGTCGAGATCGCGGAAACCGCCACCGGTGGTCCAACCACCAGCCCGGGCGCGTCCGGTGCGCTGGTCGGGCAACTCCGCTTCGTCGAAGACACGCAGTTGGAATCCAACCCGACCACGGCGTCCTACGCCTTCGGCCCCTCCAGCACCGTCCTGTCCAGCGGCTTCGTCGCTTTCGACGCCGACCGTTCCGGCATTCCGGACGACATGAGCCGAGGGGGAAGCGCCTATGCGGTCACACTGCGCGAGATCGGCCGCGCCCTCGGCCTGACGAATTCCTTCGACGCTGGTGACGCCCTTGCGTCGGCGGGGGATCCGCGCGCCGTCAACGGCGCGTGGCACACGGGATGGACGATGATGTCCAACACCGCGCCGTCCGGCGGGACCTTCAACCCGATCGGCCCGATGATCGCGGACATCCAGGTTCTTCAGTCCTGGTACGGCGCCAACTGGACGACCCGCACCGGCAACGACGTCTACAAAATCGACGGCAGTCTTCCGACCGCCGCGATCTGGGACGCAGGAGGCACGGACACCATCGACGCCTCGGGGGCGACCGCCGGCCTCGCCATCGACCTCAATCCCGGTGAATTTGGCCGGAACCTGTCCATCGCCAAGGGCGTCAGCATCGAGAACGTCATCGGCGGCGCCGGCAACGACACGATATTCGGCACGAATTCCATGCCCAACATCGCCGCCGATGGCACCTTCACGGTCATCAACGGCAACAACCGCCTTGACGGCGGCGCCGGCAACGACACCATCATGGGGCTTGACGGCGACGACACGCTGATTGGCGGCCTCGGCGAGAATTTCCTCGACGGCGGGCTTGGGACCGACACCGCCGTCTACACCGTGGCGTCATCCGATGTGGCCGTGGCCACCGAGGGTAATGCGCTGATTCTCAACGTCCCGGCTCTCGGCATCACCGATCGGCTGAGCGGCATCGAATACTTGTCTTTCACCGACCGCACCATCGCCGCTTCAGACGCTCCCGCCAAGTTGCCCAAAGCCCTCTTTTCTAAAGGGGTACTTGGGCCTATGATTGTTGAACCACCGGGCCCCATTGATCCCCCCATTGATCCGAGTCGGCGTCTCGCGGTCTGGTGCAAAGGGATCCGCCGCGAAGTGGAGATGAAGGCCTATTCCGGGCCCGTCTCCTGGCTTAAGAACATGCACATCGGAGAGAACGACAGCGAGGCGATGCGGGGGACCTCCCAGGCCGACTTCATCAACACGGTCGGGGGTGACGACGCCATCGATGGTGACGCCGGTGACGACGTGCTGGACGGGGGCGTCGATTCCAACTTCCTGACCGGCGGTTCCGGGAACGACACTTTCTTCGTCGATGGCCGCAGCAGCGGCGTCACTTGGTCCACGGTGACCGACCTGGAGAAAGGCGAGTGGGTCACCGCCTGGGGCTGGAAGAACGGGGTGTCCAAGCTGACCTGGGCGGAAATGTCTGGTGCGGAGGGGTATAAGGGCGCCACGGCACACATCGACCTTGACACCAACGGCACCATTGATATGAGCATGACCATCACTGGCAAGTCGTCCGGTTCGATCCTGGTCACCCCCGGCCAGGTGAACGGCACCGACTATCTGGCCTTCACGCTCCGATAAGCCCGGGGCATTGAGCAAAAGGCGTTCGTTGGGGAACCGACGAACGCCTTTTCCATCACCGCATCAAAGGTCGCCGATCAGCCGATCCGCTGATACCCGCCGCGAAAATACAGCAGCGGGTTGCCCTGCTCGGTGCCGGCCAGACGGCGCACGCGGCCGACGATGATGACGTGGTCGCCGCCCTCGTAGACGTGCTCGCGGTCGCATTCCAGGTTGGCGAGGCAGCCGGACAGGATCGGCACGCCGCTGTCCCAGCGCTCCACGCCCACGCCTTCCCAGCGCTCCTGCAGGTCGCGCTTGGAGAAGCGCGCCGACAGGTCGGCCTGCCCCTCCGCCAGGATGTTCACCGCGAAGGACGGGGCCTTGGTGAAGGCGTCGAAGGACATGGCGGCGCGGCCCAGGCAGAACTGCACCAGCGGCGGATCGAGCGACACCGACGAGAAGGAGTTCACCGTCACACCGATGCGCTCCCCATCCGGGGCGATCGTGGTGACGACGGCGATGCCGGTGGCGAAGCAACCGAGGGCGTTGCGGAATGCCCGAGAATCGAAGGTCATGGCGGCCTGTGTTCGGCTCGACGGAGCGGTATCCGGCGGGCTTAACCCACCCGGACGTTCGGTGCAAGCCGGATCTGTCTTCACAACCGGCCCCTTACAACCGGATACGGCAACCAGACGCACGTCCATTCCCATTAAATGGATCTTAAGGATGAGGCCCGAAGCTTTCGACGCTGAATAAGGCCCCGCCATCCGAGGCGCCCAACCTCCCTACCAACCTCCTTAGGGAACCATGGCCGCGAACCCTGCCGGCACCGAACAGCCGATCATCATCAAAAAGAAGAAGGGCGGGCACGGCGGCCACCATGGCGGCGCGTGGAAGGTGGCCTACGCCGACTTCGTGACGGCGATGATGGCCTTCTTTCTGCTGCTGTGGCTGTTGAACGTCACCACCTCGGACCAGCGCAAGGGCATCGCCGACTATTTCTCGCCCATGTCGGTCAGCCGGGAACAGTCAGGCTCCGGCGGCATGCTGGGCGGGCGCACCATCACCGCCCCGGGCGCACAGCTCTCCCCCTCCTCGCCGGTGTCGGCCGACGTGCCGGTCTCCGGCCCGCCGGGCTACGCGACTCAGGAGACCGACGAGTCCGCCGACCCCACCGAAGCGTCGGCTTCGGCCTCCCCGACCGAGCAGAAGCCCAACGAGTCGCGGATGGACTACCAGAAGCGGCTGGAGGAGCAGGCCAAGCAGGTCGGCGTTCCCGGCCAGAAGCCGGGCGAAAAGCTGTCCGACTTCGCCGACCGCGTGAAGGACGGGGCGGAAAAGCTGGTGGAAGGCCAGAAGGAGGCCCGCCAGTTCCAGCAGGCCGCCACGGAAATCCGTCAGGCCATCCAGTCGGTGCCGGAGCTGGAGCCGCTGGCCCAGAACCTGATGATCGACCAGACGCCGGAAGGCCTGCGAATCCAGATCGTGGACCAGGACCGCGTGTCCATGTTCCCCGGCGGGTCCGGCCAGATGTACCCGCAGACCCGCCAGCTGGTGATGCAGGTGGCGAAGGCGCTGGCGAAGCTGCCCAACAAGCTGTCGATCAGCGGCCACACCGACGGCACGCCCTTCACCTCCGGCATGGGGCGCGACAACTGGGACCTGTCGGTGGAGCGCGCCAACGCCACGCGCCGCGCCCTGACCGCCGGCGGCATTCCGGAGAACCGGATCCAGGACGTCGTCGGCCGCGCCGACCGCGAACTGCTGGTGCCCGACCAGCCCGGCAACCCGCGCAACCGCCGCGTCAGCATGGTGCTTCTGCGCGAGACTCAGCCCGCCGACAATTCCGCCGCGCCGCGCTGAGACCAAAGCCGCACGCCGGCGGCACCTAAGCGTCGACCACTGGTCTCTAAGCGTCAGATTCTTGCCGTCTTATCGACGCGTTCTTGTTTTGACATTGCGTCGCACAACGTTCGGAACGTTTGCCCCTGTTCAAAACGCAAAATGTTGGTCCATACTTCCTTGGACACACCATTGCCGAACGGCATCGGTCAATTGAGAGCGTAAGCTGCGGGGGAGTCTGTGAGCGTACCCGAGGGCAAGGCGACCGACCTTTTGTCAACTTACGATCCCGGCCTCTATTACGACGAATTGTTCGGAGGCCGTGAACGTCCAGCCGATCACGCGGCGCTGATCCGGCAGAGACTGGCCGGACTGAATTTCGAGGAGCTGCGACGGCGCTCCCAGGATGCGGAGCGGGAACTCTACAATCTCGGCATCACCTTCCTGGTCTATTCCAACAAGGACGCGGTCGACCGCATCCTACCCTTCGACATCATCCCGCGCGTCATCTCCGCCAGGGAATGGGCGCATCTGGAGGCGGGCATCAACCAGCGCGTCACCGCGCTGAACCTGTTCCTCCACGACATCTACCACGACCAGAAAATCCTGAAGGACGGCGTCATCCCGGCCGATCTGGTCCTGGGCAACGGCTGCTTCCGGCCGCAGATGGTCGGGCTGGACGTGCCCTTCGACACCTACATCCACATCATGGGCGTGGACCTCGTGCGCGACCGCGAGGGCACCTTCCGCGTGCTGGAAGACAACGGGCGCGTGCCGTCCGGCGTCTCCTACGTGGTGGAAAACCGCCACATGATGCAGCGCGTGTTCCCCGACCTGATGCAGGACATCGGCATCCGCCCGGTCGACAACTACGGGCACAAGCTGCTGGACGCGATGATGGAGATCGCGCCGCAGGACGTGGCCGACCCGCAGGTCGTGCTGCTGTCGCCGGGCTCCTACAACTCGGCCTATTTCGAGCACATCTTCCTGGCGCGCGAGATGGGCGTGCCGCTGGTCGAGGGCCGCGATCTGGTGGTCGAGAACGACCGGGTCTACATGAAGACCACCAACGGTCTGGCGCGCGTCGATTCGATCTACCGCCGCATCGACGACGCCTTCCTCGACCCCAAGGCCTTCAACCCGGACAGCATGCTCGGCGTCCCCGGCCTGCTGGAGGCCTACCGCAAGGGCAACGTGGCGCTCGCCAACGCCATCGGCACCGGCGTGGCGGACGACAAGGCGATCTACTGCTACGTCCCGCGGATGATCAAATACTACCTGGACCAGGACGCGATCATCCCCAACGTCGACACCCGCATCTGCCGGGAGCCGGACTCCCTGCAATACACGCTCGACAACCTGGACAAGCTGGTGGTCAAGCCGGTGGGCGAGGCCGGCGGCTACGGTATCACCATCGGCCCGCGCGCCACCCGGGAAGAGCTGGCGGAGGCTCGGGCCAAGCTGCTGGCCGATCCCGCCAACTACATCAGCCAGCCGGTCGTCGACCTGTCGGTCTGCCCGACCGTGACCGAGGACGGGATCGAGCCGCGCCACGTCGACCTGCGCCCCTTCGCCATCACCGGAAAGAACACCTGGGTCCTGCCCGGCGGTCTGACCCGCGTGGCGCTGAAGAAGGGTACGCTGATCGTCAACTCGTCCCAGGGCGGCGGTTCGAAAGACACCTGGGTGCTTCAGGACGGGGCACAGGAAGGGGGCGCGTCGTGAATCTGCTGGCCCGTTACGCGGAGTGCATTTTCTGGATGGCGCGCTACATGGAGCGTGCCGAGAACCTCGCCCGCATCCTCGACGTGCACGAGACCTTCGCGCGCGACACGCGGGGCACGACCAACTGGTTCTCCATCGTCCAGCTGAACGCCGACGAAAAGGACTTCTTCAGCCGCCACGACCGGCCGACGGCGGAGGCGGTGGTCCATTACTACATGTTCGACACCCAGCACCCGAACTCGCTGGTGTCGATGCTGCGCATGGCGCGGGAGAACGCGCGCGTCCTGCGCCCCTGGATCTCGACCGAGATGTGGACGCAGATCAACGTGTTCCACAACAAGCTCGTGGAGATGAACGGCAAGGACGTGGCCCTGTCCAACCTGTCCAAGGTCTGCACCTGGATCAAGGAGGAGTGCCAGACCCACACCGGCATCACCGAGGGCACCTTCTACCGGGACCAGGGCTGGTATTTCTACCAGCTGGGCAAGTACATCGAGCGGGCGGACCAGACCACCCGCCTGCTGGACATCAAGTACCACACGCTGCTGCCCTCGCCGCTGGACGTCGGCTCCACCTTGGACATGAGCCAGTGGACCACCGTTCTGCGCTCGGCCGCCGGATACCACGCCTTCCGGCGCGTCTACCCGCGCGGCATGACGCCCACGACGGTCGCCGGCTTCATGATGTTCAACGAAGGTTTCCCGCGATCCGTTGTGATGTGTGTGCGACAGATCGATGGCTTCTTGACCCGCCTGAAGTCGCGCTACACCTTGCGTGGTGGCAGCGAGGCCATGGAGAAGGTGGACGAGCTGCTGGGGGCGCTTCTGGCGCGTCCGATCGACGAGGTGATCCACGGCGGCCTGCACGAGTATCTGGACTGGGTGCAAGGGCAGCTTTCCGGCATCACCACCGAGATCGGGCGGGCCTTCTTCGGCCAGGATGTCGCCGTCCAATCCCAGACCCAGTCGCAATAGCCGGACTCCATGTCGGTCATCCAGCCGCAGCACCGCCCGCTCCAGCAGTTCTTCCGGTCAGGGCCGATGCCCTGCCCCTATCTGCCGGGACGGGTGGAGCGAAAGCTGTTCACCCGGCTGCTCGGCCCCGGCTCGGCGGAGGTCAACTCCACCCTGTCGCGGGCCGGTTTCCGGCGCAGCCACGACATCGTCTACCGGCCGGTCTGCCCCAACTGCCAGGCCTGCGTCCCGGTGCGCATCCCGGCGGCAGCCTTCCAGCCCAGCCGGTCGCAGAAGCGCGTGATCCGCGCCAACCAGGACCTGACCCTGCACGAGGCGCCGGCCATCGCGACGGCGGAGCAGTACCGGCTGTTCGCCAACTACCAAAACTCCCGCCACGGCGAGTCCGACATGGCGCGCATGGCGATGGCCGACTTCGCCGCCATGGTGGACGAGGGGCGCGCCGACACCAGCCTGTTCGAGGCGCGCGACGCCGCCGGCCGGCTGGTCGGCTGCATGCTGACCGACCGGCTGACCGACGGCTTTTCCGCCGTCTACAGCTTCTACGACGCGCGGCAGGACCAGCGCAGCCTGGGCACCTTCATGATCCTCAGCCTGCTTCACCGCGCGCAGGCCGAAGGGCAGCCCTACGTCTATCTCGGCTACTGGATCGAGCAGAGCCGCAAGATGGCCTACAAGGCCAAGTTCCGCCCCCTGGAGGCGCTGGGGCGCGACGGTTGGTACCGGTTGCCGGACGATCCCCCCCGCTGATACCGCATATCAGGGCAATCCCGTACACAGCCGTCCAGACTCTTGCCAAAAGCAGGACATCTGCGGAATATTGCGCCTGAAAAACACCCAATGGTGTTACCATTTAAGATTGGATCGGCGCCACCCACGGCCTCGATCAACGGACAACAAAAAGAGACAGAGCGGGAAAATCCCGCGACATCCACAGGGGGGCACTCCGTTGAGATTCCTGCTCCGTATCAGCGGGCTGATCGACGCCGTGAACAACGGCATCGGCAAGCTCGTCACATGGCTGGTGCTGGTCGCCGTGCTGGTCAGTGCCATCAACGCGGTCGTCCGCTACAGCGTCAACTACAGCTCGAACGCTTGGCTTGAGCTGCAATGGTACCTGTTCGCGGCGATCTTCCTGCTGTGCTCGGGCTACACGTTCCTGCGCAACGAGCACATCCGCATCGACATCGTTTTGGGCCGCTTTTCCAAGCGGGTGCAGGCGGCGGTGGACGTCTTCGGGATCCTGTTCTTCCTGTTCCCAATGGCGCTTTTGATCATGTGGCTGTCCTGGCCCATGTTCATGGATTCCTTCCGCACCCACGAGATGTCGAGCGACGCCGGCGGCCTGATCCGCTGGCCGGCCAAGTTCCTGGTTCCCGCCGGCTTCTTCCTGCTCAGCGCGCAGGGGCTGTCGGAACTGATCAAGCGCATCGCGTTCCTTGCCGGCGTCATCGACGAGCCCGGCGAGAAGATGCACAGCCACTCCTAAGAAGGCGGGAACCGAATCATGGCTGAGATGCTCGCCGCCAACATGGCGCCGTTTATGTTCGCGGCGCTGATCGTTTTTCTTCTGATGGGTTTCCCGGTCGCCTTCGCGCTGGCCGCCAACGGTCTCATGTTCGGACTTGTGGGCGTGGAGCTAGGGCTGCTGACGCCCGCGCTGTTCCAGGCCCTGCCGGAGCGCGTGTTCGGCATCATGCGCAACGACACGCTGCTGGCGATTCCCTTCTTCACCTTCATGGGCCTGATCCTCGAACGGTCCGGCATGGCGGAGGATCTGCTCGACACCATCGGGCAGCTGTTCGGCCCGCTGCGCGGCGGTCTGGCCTACGCCGTGATCTTCGTCGGCGCGCTGCTCGCCGCGACGACCGGCGTGGTGGCCGCGTCGGTAATCTCGATGGGCCTGATCTCGCTGCCGATCATGCTGCGTTACGGCTACGACCGCCGGCTGGCGTCGGGCGTGATCGCGGCGTCGGGCACGCTGGCGCAGATCATCCCGCCGTCGCTGGTGCTGATCGTGCTGGCCGACCAGCTCGGCCGTTCGGTCGGCGACATGTACGCCGGCGCGATGGTTCCGGGTCTGGTGCTGACCGGCCTGTATGCCGGCTACATCCTGATCATCACCATCGTCAAGCCCAGCTTCGCCCCGGCCCTGCCGCCGGAGGCGCGGTCGCTGCGCGGGGCGAAGCTGCTGCTGCGCGTGCTGACCTCGCTGGTGCCGCCGCTGGTCCTGATCTTCCTGGTGCTGGGCACCATCTTCCTCGGCATCGCGACGCCGACGGAGGGCGGCGCCATGGGCGCGGCGGGCGCGCTGCTCCTGGCGATGGCGAAGCGCCAGCTCAGCCTCGGTCTTCTCAAGCAGGCCATGGACACGACCGCGAAGCTGTCGTCCTTCGTGGTGTTCATCCTGATCGGTTCGACGGTGTTCGGCCTGGTGTTCCGCGCGGTCAACGGCGACCTGTGGGTGGAGCATCTGCTGACCAGCCTGCCGGGCGGCCAGCTGGGTTTCCTGATCGTCGTCAACCTGATGGTCTTCGTGCTGGCCTTCTTCCTCGACTTCTTCGAGCTGGCCTTCATCATCGTGCCGCTGCTCGGGCCGGTCGCGGAGAAGCTGGGCATCGACCTGATCTGGTTCGGCGTCCTGCTGGGCGTGAACATGCAGACCTCCTTCATGCACCCGCCCTTCGGCTTCGCCCTGTTCTTCCTGCGCAGCGTCGCGCCGCGCGAGGACTACAAGGACAAGATCACCGGCAAGATCATCGCGAAGATCACCACCGGCCAGATCTACTGGGGTGCGGTGCCCTTCGTGATCATCCAGCTGATCATGGTCGCCCTGGTCATCATCTTCCCCGACCTGGTCTTCTCCGGCCTGGATCGTGGTGAGAAGGTGGACATCGACAAAATCCAGATCGAGATCCCGCAGTTCGACAACGGCGAGCCCCCGCCGCCCTTCGGCACCCCGGACCAGCCCGCCGACGATCCGAACGCCGACCTGATGAAGCAGTTGCAGAAGCAGTAATCATCAAATCGTCGAAAAACAGGAAAGCCCCCCTCCGGCACCCCGGAAGGGGGCTTTCCCGTAGGTTGGGTTGAGCGTATGCGAAACCCAACGCATCTCATCATCAAACGACGTTGGGTTTCGCGGCGCTCAACCCAACCTACAGATCGAAACCGGACAACAAAAAAGCCCCGCTTGCGCGGGGCTTTTTCTTTGGACCTCGTCAGCCCTTCTTCGGCGGAGGGGCGGAGAAGACGAAGTTGTCGAAGGTGTTCTCGGCGACACGGAACCACAGATATTCCTCGTCGCGGAACTTGCGCCACTGCTCGTAGATCTTGCGGAACTTCTCGTTGCGCGCGGCTTCCTCCTCGTACACCTCGAAGGTGGCCTGATAGCAGGCCTGCATAACTTCACGCGGGAAGGGCTTCAGGATGGTGCCGGCGCCGACGAGGCGCTTCAGCGCGCGCATGTTCTGGACGTCGTACTTGCCGAGCATGTCCAGCGTGGCGTCGGAGCAGGCGGCCTCGAAGATCGCCTTGTAGTGCTTGGGCAGCTGTTCCCACTGGGCGGTGTTGACCAGCATCGACACCTGCGGGCCGCCTTCCCACCAGCCGGGGTAGTAGTAGTACTTGGCGACCTTGTTGAAGCCCAGCTTCTCGTCGTCGTACGGGCCGACGAACTCGGCGGCGTCGATGGTGCCCTTTTCCAGCGCCGGGTAGATGTCGCCGCCGGCGATCTGCTGTGGCACGACGCCCAGCTTCGCCAGGATGGTGCCCGCGTAGCCGCCGATGCGGAACTTCAGGCCCTTCAAGTCGTCCATCGACTTGATTTCCTTGCGGAACCAGCCGCCCATCTGGGTGCCGGTGTTGCCCGCGCCGAACTGGATGATGTTGAAGCCCTTGTAGAACTCCCGCATCAGCTCCATGCCGCCGCCGTAGGTCATCCAGGCGTTCTGCTGGCGCGCGTTCAGGCCGAAGGGCATGGCCGAATCGAAGGCGAAGGTCGGATCCTTGCCGACATAGTAGTAGGAGACGGTGTGGCCGCACTCCACCGTGGCGTCCTTCACCGCGTCCAGCACCTGCAGGCCGGGGACGAGTTCGCCCGCCGCGAAGGTGCGGATCTGGAACTTGCCCTCGGTCGCCTCGGCGACGCGCTTGGCGACGAATTCGGCGCCGCCGTAGATGGTGTCCAGGCTCTTGGGGAAGCTGGAGGCGCAGCGCCACTTGATCTCGGGGTTGCTCTGCGCGATGGCCGGGGCGGCCAGCGTGCTGGCGGCGACGCCGACACCGGCGGTGGTGAGGAATGCGCGGCGTTTCATGATCGTCTCCCTTGTCCCTCGTCATTGGGCCGATTCACGCGCCCGGTCCGGCTCCGTTGCGGGAGCCCGGCGTGTCGGCTTTGGGATGTTGCGTTGATAATCCGGCGGTGCAGGGCAGGCGTTACGGACGATAGCGTTATGGACGACGGTCGGCGGAGGAGCGTCTCCGCGATGCCGCCCGTGCGCTTTCACACGGATCCGTGCTGCCCATGCGTTTGCCTCCCCTTTGCGTCCGGGGCTCTGCCGCACCGGGGTACCCCCGCGGCTCGGACCGCCCCGTTTCCGTTTGATAGGAAGACTATGCCGGAATCGCAGGGCAGTGTTCAAGCCCGGGCATGGCTTGAACGGGACGTTCCGCGCAAATTGTTTGGAAAACGAACGGTTCTTCCCCTCCCCCACCCGTCGCCCGGTGTCCGAGGCCGGGAGCGGAGGAGGGGAAGCGCAAGCTCAAGTAAAGCGGTTCACCTTGGGGAAGCCGTTGGGCGGCATCTTGCCGACGCCAGCGCGGTTGCCCAGCCAGCCGGTCAGGTTGGTGACGTTGAACTGCCGCTCCCCGTGCTTCCAGCTCAGGCCCTCGGCCAGGGTGA
Organism: Azospirillum mesophilum; assembly: GCF_053470405.2. Taxonomy (NCBI): domain Bacteria; kingdom Pseudomonadati; phylum Pseudomonadota; class Alphaproteobacteria; order Rhodospirillales; family Azospirillaceae; genus Azospirillum; species Azospirillum mesophilum. Next base: position 153,117 of record NZ_JBPXMQ020000006.1, on the reverse strand, counting down.
AGACCTTCAGGTCGGACAGGCTGCCGTCCTTGTATTTCTGCAGCTGCACGCCCTTGCCGCGCGCCATCACCGGCACCTGATCCAGCGGGAAGACCAGCAGCAGGCGGTTATTGCCGATCACCGCCACATGGTCGCCCTCCGCCGGGATGCAGATCTTGGCTTCCTTGCCGTCGTCGGGGTTCAGCACCTGCTTGCCGGCGCGGGTCTGGGCGACGACCTCCGTCTCCTCGACCACGAAGCCGCGCCCGTCCTCCGACGCGACCATCAGCTTGCGGCCGGGCTGGTGCTTGAACAGGGCGATGATGTCCACGTCGTTGCCGAGTTCGATCATCAGCCGCACCGGCTCGCCGAATCCGCGCCCGCGCGGCAGCTTCTCGGCCGACAGCGTGTAGAACTTGCCGTTGGTGCCGAAGACCAGCAGCTTGTCCGTCGTCTCGCAGTGGACCCAGTAGCCTTCCGAATCGCCGTCCTTGTACTTCACATCGGCGCGTTCGGCGTCGGTGAGGTGGTTGCGCACCGCACGGATCCAGCCCTTCTTCGAGCAGAGAACGGTCAGCGGCTCGCGCTCCACCATCGCGTCAACGGGAATGTCGATGATGGCGGCGGCCTCGGTGACCAGCGTGCGGCGGTCCTCGCCGAAGCGCTTGCGGGTCTCCTCCGTCTCCTTGCCGATGGCTTTCCAGCGCAGGGATTCGTCCGACAGAAGCTCGGTCAGCCCCGCCTTCTCGGCGGTCAGCTTCTCGTTCTCCTTGCGGATTTCGAACTCCTCCAGCTTGCGCAGGTTGCGCAGGCGCATGTTGAGGATGGCTTCCGCCTGCACCTCCGTCAGTTCGAAGGCGCGCATCAGCTCCTGCTTCGGCTCGTCCTCCTCGCGGATGATGCGGATCACCTCGTCCAGGTTCAGGAAGGCGATCAGATAGCCGCCCAGCACCTCCAGCCGGTGGTCGATCTGCGCCAGCCGGTGGCGGGACCGGCGGACCAGAACCTCGTGCCGGTGGTCCAGGAAGGCGTCCAGCACCTCGAACAGGTTCATCACGCGCGGGACGTTGTCCTTGTCCAGCACGTTCATGTTCATGGCGAAGCGGACTTCCAGGTCGGTCGCCTGGAACAGCGAGGCCATCAGGACCTCGGGGTCCACGTTGCGGCTCTTCGGCACCAGGACGAGGCGCACATCCTCCGCCGATTCGTCGCGGACGTCTTCCAGCAGCACCAGCTTGCGGTTGGCCAGCAGCTCCGCGATCTTCTCGACCAGCCGGGCCTTCTGCACCTGATAGGGCATCTCGGTGACGACCACCTGCCAGGTGCCCTGCCCCAGCTTCTCCACTTCCCACTTGGCGCGCAGCCGGAACGATCCGCGGCCGGTGCGGTAGGCCTCCACGATGTTGGCGCGCGGCTCCACCAGCACGCCGCCGGTCGGGAAGTCGGGGCCGGAGATCAGCGTGACCAGATCCTCGATCTTGGTCGCGGCCGGCTTCTCCTTGCCGGCCAGCGCGGCCTTCACGCAGTCCTGCTTGTATTTCAGGATCAGCCGCAGGGCGGAGCAGAGCTGGGCGACGTTGTGGGGCGGGATGTTGGTCGCCATGCCCACGGCGATGCCGCTGGACCCGTTCGCCAGCAGGTTCGGGAAGTTGGCGGGCAGGACCGCCGGCTCCTCCCCGTCGCCATCGTAGGTCGGGCGGAAGTCGACCGCGTCCTCGTCGATACCATCCAGCAGCGCCTTGGCGACCTCGGTCAGGCGCGCCTCGGTGTATCGCATGGCGGCGGCGTTGTCGCCGTCGATGTTGCCGAAGTTCCCCTGCCCGTCGATCAGCGGGTAGCGCACGGCGAAGTCCTGCGCGAGGCGGACCAGCGCGTCGTACACTGCCGTGTCGCCGTGCGGGTGGAACTTACCGATCACGTCGCCGACCACGCGGGCCGACTTCTTCGGCGGCGTGCTCGGGTCCAGGCGCAGCTGGCTCATGGCGTAGAGCAGCCGCCGGTGGACGGGCTTCAAGCCGTCGCGCACGTCGGGCAGCGAGCGCGCCATGATCGTGGAGAGCGCGTAGCTCAGGTACCGCTCGCTGAGGGCCTCGCGAAGCGGCTTCTCCGAAATGTCGAGTACGGGGTCTTGGGACGTCATGCTTTCTGGATACCAAATCTAGCCGCGACGCGCCACCGCGTTCGCGTAACGTTCTCTTAATCGTTCACGGGCCGGCGGCACGGGGCCGTTCAGCAGGTGCCGCTCCAGGAAATGGCCGGTCAGCCGCAGCCCTTCCTCCACCTCGCGCGGGCCTCCGCCGCCCAGCCCGATCAGGAATCCGGGCAGCGGCAGCAGGCGTTCGCGGTAGGGTTCCCCGGCCACGGCCGACACGGCGCGGCCGGTGCGCGGGCTGACATAGGCAAGGTAGTCGTTCGCTCCCGTCACCGCGCAACGGTCGAGGTCGAGCCCGAATCCAAGCTCACCGAGCAGCCCGACCTCCCACCTGACGTAGGACTCGGCCCAGGCGTCGGTGCCCAGCAGGCCGAACAGAGCCAGCATGCCGTCGAACACGGCGGTGTGCGGCTCATGCTCCGGCAGCGCGGCCTCGACGAGCGCGCAGGATGCGGTCAGCGCGGCCAGCCGAAGCGGGTCGTCCAGGAAGGCGGCGGCGTAGCCGTGCAACGTCTCCAGCGTGTAGTGGCCCAGATGCTCCGGCAGACGCGCGCGCCAGCGCGCCGCGACCAGCGTGCCGGGCTCCAGCGAGCCGCGATGCCGGCTCGACCGCCCGCCCATGACCATGCCGGCGTGCCGCCCGTGCTCCCGCGTCAGCAGAGTGGCGACCGCCGAGCTTTCGCCATGCGGGCGCGCCGACAGCACGATGCCCTGATCGGACCATTCCATACCCATGCTCTAGCAATTTGTGGGCGAACCCGCAATTCGCCAAGGGCTTTCCCACCGGGGCAGAAATCCCCTCGCCCGCCTCCGGCTCTCAGCGAATGCCTCCGGCATTCGCCTGACGCCGTCAGCGCAAGCGCAGCTTGCGCGAGAGGCGGGAGGGTGAGGGCAAGGTCAATCCAAAAATCCTCCCTGCGCTTCACCTGAATACTCGGCACAACCTTGCCCTCACCCTCCCATGCTCCGCATGGGCCCCTCCCTCTCCCAGCGGGGCTGGGAGAGGGGGAAAGGCGCGCGATACGAAAGGGTTCACATCGCGCCGTTCTTGCTTTGTTTTGCAACCTCCGCTACCCTATTGCCGTCATCACCCGAACCATGCCCTGCTTTCCGCGCTCATCGATTCGCACACGTATCGTCGTGCATCGAACGCACAACGAACGCATGCAAATGACCACTCGCAAATCTCTGACCTGAAACGACAAACCGCCCTTTTCCGCCCATTGTGCACCGGCGCTACGCTGCCCAATCCGCCCAATGGCGCCCAATCGGCGGCACACACGCAACACCGCCGCTTCTTTGGGCAGCGCTTCACCTCTCGTTCACCATTGTGGAAATATGGTGGCTGCTGGCGGATCGCCGACAGGGCGAGCCGGGCGGGGGAAACTGTCCCCGCGGGGTGGTGAGGGGGGTCTTGAGCAGCACGATCGAGCGATACCTTCTGGCCGAAAAAGCGGGCTCCGAAGGCGTCTGGGATTGGGATCTTCGCAACGACACGATGTTCCTGTCCCCGCGCTTCAAGGAGTTCCTCGGCCTGCCGCCGGGCGACGTGAATCGCCCGGAGGATTGGCTCGACCGCGTCCACCCCGAGGACATCGACTGGCTCTACGCCTCCTTCGAGGGGCAGATGGTCGGCGTCTCCCTGCCCTTCCAGATCGAACACCGCGTGCGCCGCGCCGGCGCCCCGACCGGAGAAGGCGAGGACCGCTGGCGCTGGCTAGTCTGCCGCGGCATGGCGGTGATGGACGAGACCGGCGACCCCGTGCGCCTCGTCGGCTCGGTCTCCGACATCACCGACCGCAAGCACGCCGAACGCCAGCTCCGCAAAAGCGAGGAGCGCTACGCGCTCGCCGCGGCGGCCAGCAACGACGGGCTCTACGACTGGGATTTGGCCGAGGGAACCGTCTACTACTCGCCGCGCTGGAAATCGCTGCTGGGCTTCGAGGATGGCGCCATCGGCAACAGCCCGGACGAGTGGCTGGGCCGCGTCGCGCCGGAGGACCAGCCGGCTCTGCACGCCGCGCTCGGCGCGCTGGGGGGCGACGAGACGGCCTTCCAGATCGAATACCGGATGCGCCACGCCGACGGCGGGATCCGCTGGATGTCCTGCCGGGGCATCGCCGTGCTGGGGCCGGACGGCAAGCCGGTGCGGCTGGTCGGCAGCCAGGCCGACGTGACCGACCGCAAGAGCGCCGAACAGCGCCTGCGCCAGAGCGAGGAGCGCTACGCCCTGGCCGCCGCCGGCGCCAACGACGGGCTGTGGGACTGGCGGCTGGACACGGGCGAGGTCTACTATTCGCCGCGCTGGAAGGCGATGCTGGGCTTCGCCAAGAGCAACCTGTCCAATTCCGTCGCGGAGTGGTTCGACCGCGTCCTGCCCGACGACCTGGACAATCTGAAGACCGCCATCGAGTTGCACCTGATCGGCGAACGCGAGCATCTTCAGCACGAATTCCGCATCCGCGCTGCTGACGGGTCGGCGCTGTGGATGCTGGTACGCGGGCTGGCGGTGCGCGACGAGACGGGCCGGGCGATTCGAATCGCCGGTTCGATGACCGACGTCACCGCGCAGAAGAAGGCGGAACAGCAGCTGCTGTTCGACGCCTTCCACGACGGGATGACCGGGCTGCCCAACCGCACGCTGCTGCTCGACCGCATCGGGCAGGCGCTGGACCGTGACCGGCGCGTCGGCGGCAAGCCCTTCGCCGTGGTGATCATCGACCTGGACCGCTTCAAGTCGATCAACGACGCGCTGGGCTCGGCGGTTGGCGATGCCCTGCTGAAGATCATCGCGGAGCGGCTGGACGAGACCCGCCGGGTCGGCGACACGCTGGCCCGCCTGTCGGTGGACGAATTCGCCGTGCTGCTGGGCGACATCGACGACGCGGGCGACGCGCTGGCCGCCGCCGAGCGGATGGCCCAGACCATCGCCCGGCCCCTGACGTTGGACGGGCACGACTTCGTGCTGACCGCCTCCATGGGCATCGCGCTCAGCGCCACCGGCTACGAGCGGCCGGAGGAGATGCTGCGCGACGCGGGCCTTGCCATGTACCGCGCCAAGTCGGGCGGGCGGGCGCGCATCGACGTGTTCGACAGCAACCTGCGCCGTCAGGCCATGGCGCAGATGCGGACCGAGACCGACCTGCGCACGGCGCTGGAGCAGAACCAGCTCTGCCTCTTCTACCAGCCGATCATCGGCGTGTCGGCGGGCCGCATCGCCGGGTTCGAGGCGCTGATGCGCTGGCGCCACCCGGAGCGCGGCCTCGTTCCGCCGGTCGAGTTCATCCCGCTGGCCGAGGAATCGGGCCTGATCGTCCCCATGGGCCGCTGGGCGCTGCGCGAGGCGACGCGGCAGCTCGCCCTGTGGCAGAAGCGCTTCCCGCGCCCGGCGCCGCTGTTCATGAGCGTCAACGTTTCCTCCCGCCAGTTCCGGGACGACGACCTCGTCGGGCTGGTGCGCGCGGTGCTGGAGGAGAGCGCCGTCCCGCCCTCCTCGCTGAAGCTGGAGATCACCGAAAGCCTGCTGATGCAGGACCCGGCCAAGTGCCGGGCGCTGATGCAGCAGATCCGCGACATGGACGTGCGCCTGTCCATCGACGATTTCGGCACCGGCTATTCGTCGCTGTCCTACCTGCACAAGTTCCCGGCCGACACGCTGAAGATCGACCGCAGCTTCGTCCAGGCCCTGTCCACGGGCGAGGGCAACGCCGCCATCGTCCAGGTCATCACCACGCTGGCCGCCATCCTCGGCATGGACGCCGTGGCCGAGGGCGTGGAGACGGAGGTCGAGGCGGAGTTCCTGCGCGACATCATGTGCAAGTACGCCCAAGGCTATCTCTACGCCCGCCCCGCCCCGGCGGACGCCATCGAAGAGCTGCTGGAACGGGAGCTGACCCAGCCCCTGACCACCGGCAGCCTTACCTGACGCGATGCCCGCTTGACCCAACGGACACTTCCCCTGGACCCGGCCTTTGTGCGAGTGTCCGCGCTCACCACCCGGACATGCCCCCGGATTTGAAGGACGTTGCGTTATGGCCGACCGCACCTGCGGAGAGTGCACCCTGTGCTGCAAGCTGATGGGGGTGCCCGAACTGAAGAAGCCCTCGGCCAAGTGGTGCGTTTCCTGCGACCAGGGCAAGGGCTGCACCGTCTACGAGGAGCGCCCGCCCTCCTGCCGGAACTTCCAGTGCTTCTGGCTGATGGACGAGAACTTCCCCGAGGAGTTCCGCCCCGACCGCATCCACGCGCTGGCCGCCTTCAACGACACCAAGGACAGCTGCGTCCTCCATGTGGACCCGGCCAAGCCCCGCGCCATGTCCAGCCCGGAGGTGAACGCCCTGATCGATGCGCTGCTGAAGCCCTACAAGAAGGTCTTCGTCCTGTCCGGCAAGGAAAGCGCCCTGATCCAGCGGTGACGTTGCCATGATCTCTGGCGCAACCTTTCATTAACCATAAACCATCACCGTTCCGGCGCCCTCCCACCAGCGGACCGCCGGACGATGAACGCTCTTCCCCGCCTCCTCCTTGCCGCCACGCTGACCGCCCTGCCTAGCCTTGCCCTGGCGGAGGCCCCGGTGGCGCTCAGCGGTTCCGGCGGCGACGCGTGGACCTTCCGCAAGGCGGTCGAGGGAACCGTCACACCCGGCGCCTGCGAGCGGGTGGAGGTCGCCTCCCCGCTCGGCTCGGCGGTTGCGGATGTGGACGGGAGCCGCTTCACCGCGACCGTCCCGCTGGCCTCCGGCGCCAACGACGTTCAGGCGCTCTGCCGGCATGACGGCCAAACGGTCGCCTCCGCGCCCCAGCGCTGGGAGGTCCGGCTCCCCGACACGCCGAAAGCCTGGGTGCGCGCGGTTGCCACGGCGGAGGGGCTGACCCTCGACGCCGGGCGCAGCGAGCCCGCCGCCGGCCACACCGCCCTCATCGTGAAGACCGAGTGGCGCGCCGCCCCCGGCAACCCCGCACCGCTCCCCGCCCTGCCGTCCACCGCCAAGCGGCTAACCCTGCCCACCCCGGCCACCGACGGCGCCTACCGCGTCACCCTGCGCGTCACCGACGCCCTCGGTCGCTCGGACGAGAGCACCATCCTGTTCCAGGTGCGCGACGGCCACGCCGAGCCCGCCGACCCGCAGCGGCACCCGCCGACCTGGATGCGGGACGCGGTGGTCTACGGCGTCGTGCCCCACCTGTTCGGCCCGCGCGGCCTCGCCGACGTGACCGCGCGGCTGGACGCGATCGCCGCGCTCGGCGTCACGGCGCTGTGGCTGTCGCCCCTGACGGAGGCCCCGGGCCTCGACTTCGGCTACGCCGTCACCGACCATTTCCGGCTGCGCGCCCGCTTCGGGACCGAGGATGACCTGAGGGTGCTGATCACCGCTGCCCACGCGCGGAGCCTGCGGGTGCTGATGGACTTCGTGCCGAACCACCTCGACGAGCACCACCCCTACCACGCCGACGTGGCGGCCCGTGGAGAAGCGTCGCCCTACCACCGCTTCTTCGACCGCAAGCCGGACGGCTCCGTGTCCAGCTATTTCAACTGGTCGAACCTGAAGAACCTCAACTACGACAACCCCGAGGTCCAGCGTTACATGACCGCCGCCTTCTCCCGCTGGGTGCGGGACCTGGGCATCGACGGCTTCCGCGTGGACGCCAGTTGGGCGGTCAAGGAGCGCGCCCCGGAGTTCTGGCCAGCCCTGCGGACTGAGCTGCGCCGCATCAACCCCGACCTGCTTCTGCTGGCCGAGGCCTCCGCCCGCGATCCCTGGTATGTGGAAAACGGCTTCGACGCCGCCTACGACTGGACCGACCAGCTCGGCCAGTGGGCCTGGGCCAACGCTTTCGACGACAGCGCGCCGACGGCGGCCCGCCTGCGCGCCGCGCTGTTGGCGGGTGCACCGGACACGCCGGTCTTCCGCTTCCTCAACAACAACGACACCGGCGCGCGCTTCATCGCCCGGCACGGGCTGGCGCGGACCAAGGCCGCCGCCGTGCTGCTGATGACCCTGCCCGGCGTGCCCTGCCTCTACACCGGCGACGAGGTCGGCGCGGTCTACGAGCCCTACGGTGAGCCGGCGCCAGTCGCATGGGATGATCCCCAGGACTTGCGGGCCTTCCACACGCGCCTGACCGCGCTGCGCCGCTCGGAATCCGCCCTCACCGCTCCCGGTCTGGATTGGATCGAGACGGCCCGGCCCGACACGCTGCTCGCCTACCGCCGTCCGGGTGCCGAACCGGTTACCGTGGTCCTGAACTTCGGCAGCGATCCGGCGGAGGCACCGCGCTTCGACGCCCCGATGCGGGATCTGCTGACCGGCGCGCCGGTCCCGGCGGGGTCGACGGTCCCGCCGTCCGGAGCCCTGGTGCTGAAAGCCGCCCGCGCACAGAGCGCCGACAGCGCCAGTCACTGACCGTCGTCGGTCAGCGCCAGCGCATCCCCCCAATCCAGCCGGCGCGCGGCCTTGAAGACCGCCCCGTCGCGCTTGCCCAGCACCGTTTCCGACACGCCGCCATCGCGGGCGCAGAGCTTGAAACCGATGCGCCCGTTGCCGGCCGACCGAGGAGGGGCGACGATGCGCGCGTCCGGAATCCGGCCGGGCCGGCGCGAGGCCGCGATGTAGACGAACTTCTCGTCCTCCCACGGCACCTCCGCCCCCTTGGCCTGCCGGTGCAGGCGGGAGCGGGCGACCCGCCGTGAGAAGTGGCACCAGTCCGGAGCCACCAGCGGGCAAGCCGCGCTGTGGACGCAGGGCGCCAGCAGATGGGCATCGGCCCCAACCAACCGCTCCCGCGCCCGCAGGATGCGGGTCCAGCCGGCGGGCGTGCCGGGCTCCACGATCAGCAGCGTTCCAGCCGTCAGCGCCCACAGCCGGTCCACCAGCCGGTCCCGCGCCTCCTCGGACAGTTCGTCCAGCACATAGGCCAGGGTCACCAAGTCGCGCGGCGCGATGTCCGGCAGGCCGGCGCCCACATCAGCTGCCCGCCACTCGATCCGCGACGGGGCAGCGTCCCGCGCCAGCGTTTCGCCGACCGCGCGGATGGCCGGGCTGCCCTCGACCAGCAGCGCGTCGTCCAGGCTCGGCCAGCAGTCGGACGCTGCCCAAAACGCCGTGCCCGGCCCCGCCCCGACGTCGAGCGCCGTGGCCGGCGCGAAGTCCGGCTGCACCTCCGCGACCGCCTCCATGCTGGCGCGGACGGCGGCGTAGGTGGCCGGCAGGCGGGTCGCCAGATAGGCCCGCGCCGCCATGTCGTCGGACAGGTGGAAGCGGCCGTCGCGCACCTCCGCCCGGTAGCGTTGCGACAGCCGGTCCGCCTCGCGCTTCAGGTCGGCAAGCGCGATGCCGTCCAGCGCGCGGTCCACCGCGTGGCGGAGCGTTGGGGGAAGTTCCATGGCCTTTGAGACAAGCGTGATCGTTTCCGCCGCCTCGATAGCACGCCGCGCGAGCGCACGGGAATGGACAAGCGTGGGACGCGCAGCGACGCCGCCTCAGCGGACCCAGACGCGACGCGGCCCGCTGTCCACGTGAACGAAGTCGGAGTCCGGGTAGTAGCCGACACCCCCGAGCCCCAGGCCATTGGCGTAATGGGCCACGGCCAGCGACGACAGCTTGGGCAGGCGAATGTCCGCGGCCATGGCGCGGATGTGGAAGCTGCGGTGGGCCACGCTCTCCCCCAGCGTCCGGCGCAGCATCTCGTTGGTCTGTCGGGAGCGGTAGCCGGACAGCACCTCGATGGGAACGGTGAAGCGCGCGCCCATCTGAAGGCGCCACAGGATGTCGAGCAGCGACGCGGCGGTCGGCACCACCTCCCCCGTGCGCCAGTCGCGGAAGAAGCGGTCCACGGCGGCGAGCCCGTTCAAATCGTAGGCGCCGTCACGCCAGTAGACGGTGTTCAGCCGCTCGCCGGTGTTGAGGTTCCGCATGACAAGGCGGCGCGGCACCGTCATCCACTGCGGCACCGCCGCGTCCAGCGCCTGCGCCGGCCGCGCGAGGCTGCTCAGCAGGGCCGAGGCCGCCAGCCCACTCAGAATCCGGCGCCGCGTGGGCCGATTTTCGCCATCGTCATCCATGTTTGATCGGCCGGACGTTACGCGAAATGTTACACAAGTCAAAGGCTTTCCCGGTTGACTCGCATTTGCCCCACCCGTAGATACGGAAGGTCGTGGTCCGCAAGGTTTTGGGGTATGCTACAGCTTCAGCATACCGTGTCTTGTGGGCCGCCCGTGAAGTGACAAGCGAGGGTCCGTTGTCCGGCGGCAGGCAGGCCACCAACGTCCTGTTCGGCTATCTGGAAGGCGTCGATCGCAAGGACGCCGAGCGCTACGCGCGCGCCTTCGGCCGGCGCTGCCTGAAGACATCGGAAACCTGCTGGTATTCGGTCGAGCCGCTGTGGAGCGGCTTCCTCTACGAAATTCACGAGGGCGGGCCGGGCCTGTCCTTCCTGCCGGCCCTGACCAAGGAAATCGACGCCAACCCCGGCGGGATCGCGCTGCTGCCCTCCGGCCGGCGGGTGTTCGAACTGACGGTGCGCAACGGCCGTCCGGTGGGCGCGCTGCTGTCCGAATCGCGCTCGCGCGAGGTGCAGAGCCACATGGCCGTGGTCCAGCCCGCCGGCCGCACCAACGGGCGGCCCTTCGGCATCGTCGTGCCGGCCTGGGCGCCGCAAGGGCATGTGCGCTTCCACGCCGTGCTCGCCTCGCGCCGGATGAAGCGGCTGACGCCGGCCTTTCCCCTGCAACTGGCGGCCAGCGCCGTGGCCTTCCTGGCGGGCTTCGCGGTGCTGCTGGGCGGCGGCATCACCTACGCCTGGTCGCCCTACCGCGTCCCGCCCGGCCGCCTGGACATGGCCCGCATGCCGCACCGGCAGTGGGAAACCGTCATGGCGGCGATCACCGCCAACAGCTACGCCGCCAAGCTGGAGTTCAAGGACGGCAAGTGGGTGGTCGAGACGCTGGCGCCGCCCGCTCCCGCCACCCTTCCGAAACCGTAAGGTCCGTTACAGACCCGCGTTTCCGCCGGCGAGCGCCACGCAGACGCGTTCCTTGCCCTGCATGCTGCCGCATCCGCCGCTGCGCTGGGACACGAACCGGATGACCACCCGTTCGCCCTTGCCGGCGGCGTTGGGCGGCAGCACAGCCTCCGCCACCATCGTCTCCAGCGAATGGGCCGGCGGCGTGCCGGGCTTGACGGCGAGCGTGTGGGTGGTGATGCGGGAACGGTCCGCGGCGGCGACGAATTCGACCGGCGGGTTGGAAGCGGACGACGCGCGCCCCCTGGGTTCCACCGCGCGCTGGGGCGGCGGCTCCAGCGCGGCGACGGCGACCGGCGCCGCCGCGGGGGCGGGCATCCCCGGATCCGGCCGGGCCTCGGGCCTCGGCGGCTCCTGCGCGACCGTGATGGTCGACGGCGCGGGGGCCTTGGGAGCCGGCGCGTTGTCCGGCACCACCGCGATCTCGATGGCCGTGGCGCCCGCCGACTGCGACGCCGTGCGCGGTTCGGTGCCGCGCAGGGCGGGCGTCAGCGCCGCCAGATACATCTTCGTCTCGCGCGGCAGCTTCTGCTTCTTGGCGAGATATGAGGCGTAGCAGGCTGGCCCGCAGTTGTAGGCGGCGAGGAAGCCCGGCGCGCCGAACAGGTCGTACATCTCGCGCAGATACGCGGTGCCCGCCAGGATGTTGTCGCGCGGATTGGACGGGTCGGGGCCGAAGCCGTACTGCCAGCGCAGCATCTCGTAGGTGGCCGGCATCACCTGCATCAGGCCGATAGCGCCGGCCGAGCTGGTGATGGTGCGCCCATTCACGAGCGAGCGCCCACCGCTCTCCCGCACCATGACCGCGCGGATCCATTTTTCCGGCACGTCGAACCGCTCCGACGCCTCACGGATGTAGGGGACCCAGGGGGCCAGGGGATCGTTCGGGTCGATGGGGTTGGCCGCCATCTCCGCCGCCGCCGTGGGGGCGGTTGCCGTTTCCGGAGGATTGGAGGCGCAGCCCGCCAGACCGAGGCCGAGGATCAGGGCGACACCGGCGGCACGGGCCGCCGCAAAGTCTCGATAAGCCACAAGGAAGGGTCCGTGCTGGTGGCGCAGAGATCGAAAGCGTTAGCCTCTCTTTGAGGTGATACGACGCCCGCTGTCAAGCAACAACGTGGCTGTATTGGGCCCGATCACGGGAAACCCGCTTTTTTCATCTCCGAAAGGAATGGTTTTCCCGCGAATGCTGTTCATCCGCTTTCGACCCTTCTTTGTGCCGCTGCGCACGCCGTCTTACGGCTTCGAAGCCGCGCGACTCCCTTGATCCAAGCGCGCCTTCTGCGTGCGGCCCGGCCGCCGCAATTCGGGGGTTAACGCCTTGACAGAACGGGGAACCGTGCATATTGAATGAACGTTCATTTAGAGCATGAGCAGCATGCCCGACGGTTCCCCCTCTCCCGCGCCGCGCCGGTCCCGGCGCAAGGACGCCCGCCCCGCCGAGGTGATCGAGGCCGCGCGCGACCTGTTCGTCACGCGCGGCTACGCGGCGACGAAGCTTGAGGATGTGGCGAAGAAGGCCGGCGTCAGCGTCGGCCTGCCCTACCTCTATTTCGAGAACAAGGAAGGGCTGTTCAAAGCGGTCATCCGCGAATCGATCCTTCCCCAGTTCCGCCTGGGCGAGGACCTCTTGGACGCCCACACCGGCAGCACCGAGGAGTTCCTGCGCATCCTCGCCCAGAAGTTCTGGGAAATGGAACAATGCCCCAACGCCGGCATGTCCAAGCTGGTGATCGCGGAGGCCGGCAACTTTCCGGACATCGCCCGCTTCTACATGGATGAAGTGATCCTGCGCGGCCGGCGCTTCTTCGCCCGCATCCTCCAGCGCGGCATCGACCGGGGGGAGTTTCGCCCGATGGACGTGAACCAGATGGCCCGCGTCGCCGCGGCCCCGCTGACCATGCTGTCGCTGTGGAACCATTCACTTCGGCCGTTCGAGCCCGATCAGGCCTCCGCCTCGGCCGAACTCTACCTTGACGCCTACCTCGACCTTCTTCTGCGCGGTCTGCGGGCCGCACCCAAGGACGACCACCATGATTGACGCCGCCCCCAACCTCCACGACCGCCGCAGCCGCCCTAGCAACCGCCTGCGCCGGTGGCTGCTGCCCGTGCTCCTGGTCGGGGCGCTGGGGGCCGGCGGCGTGGCCTGGAAGGCGCGAACCGCGGGGGAGGCCGCGGCTGTCCCCGCCCACGAGGTTCCGATGCCGCCGGCCGAACGGCCGGTCGAGCTGGCGGCCATCGAGGTGACGCGCGCCGCTCCCCGCGCCCTGTTGGAGACGGTCCGGCTCAGCGGGTCGGTGGAGCCGCTGGAGCAGTCGGTGGTCAAGTCGGAGGTCGCCGCCCGTCTGGTCGAGGTGCCGGTGCGCGAGGGGCAGGCCGTGCGCAAGGGGCAGCTGCTCGCCCGCTTCGACACGGCGGAGCTGACCGCCCGCCTGAACGAGAAGCTGAGCAACCTGGAAGGCGCCAAGGCGCAGCTCGTGCTCGCCGAGAAGACGCGGGCCAAGAACCTCGCCCTGCGGCAGAAGGACATCGTGTCCGAGACGAACCTGGACCAGGCGCAGAGCACCTTCCGCTTCCAGCAGGCGACCGTGTCGGCGCTGGAGGCGCAGGTGGAGCTGGCCCGCAAGGCCCTGCGCGACGCCGTGGTGGTCAGCCCCATCGACGGCACCGTGGCGGAGCGCGCGGTGAACGCCGGGGAGAATCTGGCGGTCAACGCCAAGATGTTCTCCGTCGTCGACCTCAGCCGCGTCGAGGTGGAGGCCACCGTGCCGGCCGACGACGTGGCCCGGCTGAAGCCCGGCCAGACCGTGCGGCTGCGCGTGGAGGGCTTCGGCGAGCGGGAGTTCGTCGGCCAGATCGCCCGGATCAACCCCATGGCCCGCGCCGGCACCCGCGCCATCCCCATCTATGTCAGCCTGGACAACGCCGACGGCGCCCTGCGCGGCGGCATGTTCGCGGCCGGCAACGCGGTGGTGGCCCAGGCCGACCGTGCCTTCGCCCTGCCCCCCGCCGCCGTCCGCCACGACAACGACGGCGATTTCGTGCTGGTGGTGGCCGGCGACCGGGTGGAGCGGCGCAAGGTGCAGACGCTCGGCACGTGGTCGCGCGGCGACCTCGTGCAGGTCGACGGCCTGGATGAGGGCGACCTCGTCGTGACGGCCCCCCTGCCCGGCCTCACCGCCGGCCGGGCCGTGAAGCTGGCGGGAAGCTGACGCGGCGCAGCCGTAGGTTGGGTTGAGCGCGCGCGAAACCCAACATCCTCCGCACCGACAGCACGTTGGGTTTCGCCTATGGCTCAACCCAACCTACGAATGTTTCTTTGAGAGCAGCCCCATGCCGATCACCCGCATCAGCGTCGACAACCCCGTTTTCGCCACCATGATGATGGTGGCGCTGATGGTGCTGGGCCTGTTCTCGTACCAGCGGCTGGGCGTGGACCAGTTCCCGGACGTGGATTTCCCGGTCGTCGTCGTCTCCACCGAATATCCCGGCGCCAGCCCGGAATCCGTCGAAACGGACGTGACGCGGCCCGTCGAGGACGCGGTCAACACCATCGCCGGCATCAAGACGCTGACCTCCCGCTCCTACGAGAGCCGGTCGGTGGTGGTGGCGGAGTTCGACCTGAAAACCGCCTCCACCCAGGCCTTGCAGGACGTGCGCGAGAAGGTGTCGGCCCTGCGCCCGTCCTTCCGGACGGAGGTGAAGGACCCGCAGATCACCCGCTTCAACCCGGACGACCAGCCGATCCTGTCCATCGCGGTGAAGTCGGACATCCGCACCCTGCGCGACCTGACCACCATGACCGACCAGATCGTTCTGAAGCGGCTTCAGAACGTGCGCGGCGTCGGGCGGGCGACCATCGCGGGCGGGGTGAAGCGCCAGATCCAGGTGCGGCTGCGGCCCGAGCGGCTGGAGGCGCTGGGCGTCGGTGTCGATCAGGTCATCAAGGCCATCAAGGACGAGAACCAGGACCTGCCCGCCGGCACCGTGTCCGGTGGCGGGGCGGAGCGCGTCGTCCAGGTGGACGGGCGGGTGATCGACCCGCGCCAGCTGCTCGACCTCATCGTCACGCGGCGCGGCGGCGAGCCGGTGCGGCTGCGGCAGGTGGCCGAGGTGCTGGACGGCCAGGAGGAGCAGGACTCCGTCGCACTGTTCAACGGCCTGCCGGCGCTGGCCGTCGACGTGGTGAAGATCCAGGGCTCCAACACGGTGGAGGTCGCGCGCGGCCTCTACAAGGCGCTGGACGAGCTTCGCCGCGACGGCTCCCTGCCCGCCGACGTCAGCCTGGACGTGGTGCGCGACACCTCGCGCGGGATCACCAACTCGCTGAACAACGTGCAGCGCACGCTGGTCGAGGGCGGGTTGCTGACCGTCTTCATCGTGATGATCTTCCTGGGCTCCTGGCGCAGCACGGTCATCACGGCGCTGACGCTGCCGGTGGCGGTCATGGGCACCTTCGGGGTGCTGGCGGCCTTCGGCTTCACGCTGAACGTGATGACGATGATGGCGCTGTCGCTGGCCATCGGCATCCTGATCGACGACGCCATCGTCGTGCGCGAAAACATCATGCGCCACCTCGGCAAGGGCCAGGGGCACCGGCAGGCGGCGCTGGACGGCACCAGCGAGATCGGGCTGGCGGTGCTGGCGACCACCCTGACCATCGTGGCCGTGTTCCTGCCCGTCGCCTTCATGGGCGGCATCATCGGGCGCTTCTTCCTCCAGTTCGGCATCACCGTGTCGGCGGCGGTGCTGATCTCGCTGTTCGTGTCCTTCACGCTGGACCCCATGCTGTCCAGCCTGTGGTACGACCCGGCGGCGCACGGCCGGCACGCCGGCAACGTCTTCGGGCGCTTCGCCGGGGGCTTCCAGCGCGCCTTCGACGGCCTCGCGCGGGTCTACGGGCGGATGCTCGGCTGGGCGCTGCGGTGGCGGTGGCTGGTGCTGCTGCTGGCGCTGGCGATCTTCGTCGGCAGCTTCTTCCTGGTGCCGCGCATCGGCGTGGAGTTCGTGCCGGCCGCCGACCTCGGCGAATCGGTCGTGGACATCGAGACTCCCGTCGGCTCCTCCCTGGACTACACCACCGCCAAGATCCGGCAGGCGGAGGCGGCGATCCGCGAGTTTCCGGAGGTCGCCTACACCTACAGCACGGTCAACACCGGCGTGGCGGTCGGCAAGAACCGGGGCAGCGTCTACATCCGGCTGAAGCCCATCGACCAGCGCAAGCGCTCGCCCAACGACCTCGCCCCGCCGATCCGCGAGCGGCTGGCCGCCATCCCCGGCATCACCATGGGCATCGGCATCCCCGGCGTGGGTGGCGTGCAGAAGCAGATCCAAGTGTCCGTCCAGGGCCGTGACATCGCCGAACTGGACCGCATCGCCAAGCAGGTGACCGCCGCCATGCGCCGCATCCAAGGCTTCGTGGACGTGGACAGCAGCCTGAAGGCGGCCAAGCCCACCCTGTCGGTGAAGCTGGAGCGCGAGCTGGCGAGCGACCTCGGCATCGGCACCGCGCAGGTGGCGAACACGCTGCGCCCGCTGTTCGCGGGCGACAAAATCTCCACCTGGAAGGCGCCGGACGGCGAGACCTACGACGTGCTGGTCCGCCTGCCGGAAGGCGACCGGGTGGGCCGCGCCGACCTCGACCGCATCTACCTGACCGGCTCCAACGACCCGAACGGCACGCCGCGCATGGTGCCGCTGTCGCAGGTCAGCCGCGTCAGCACGACGCTCGGCGCCTCGCAGATCAACCGCCGCGACCTGTCGCGCGAGGTGAACGTGGCGGCCAACGTCCAGGGCCGCCCGGCCGGCGACGCCGGCAAGGAGCTTCAGGCTGCCATATCCGACATCAAGCTTCCCCCCGGCTACCGCATCGTCTTCGGCGGCTCCACCAAGGACATCGCGGAGACGACGGGCTACGCGGCGCAGGCGCTGCTGCTGGCGGTGATCCTGATCTACCTGATCCTGGCCTCGCAGTTCGGCAGCTTCCTCCAGCCCATCGCCATCATGGCGTCGCTGCCCCTGTCGCTGGTCGGCGTGTTCCTGGGCCTGCTGGTCGCCGGATCGACGCTGAACATCTTCAGCGCCATCGGCTTCATCATGCTGATGGGTCTGGTGACCAAGAACGCCATCCTGCTGGTGGACTTCGCCAACCAGGCCCGCGCCCGCGGGGTGGAACTGCGCGACGCGGTGGTGGAGGCCGGCGTCATCCGCCTGCGCCCCATCGTCATGACCACCATGGCGATGATCTTCGGCATGATCCCGCTGGCGCTGGGCCTTGGCGAGGGCGCCCAGCAGCGCGCGCCCATGGCCCATGCGGTGATCGGCGGCCTCATCAGCTCCACGCTGCTGACGCTGCTCGTCGTGCCCGTGATCCTGACCTACCTCGACGCCATCTCCCGGCGGTTCAAGCGCTGGTTCGGGCGCAAGGATCCGGACGCGGTGGCGCATGGGGTGGCGGCGGAATAACGCCGCATCATACGTTCGTGTCCTCGGACAAGGCGAAGGATGTGTGGCGCACGCGCAGCGTGTCGCAGGTGAGTTCCAGGCCGTACATGTAGAAGGTGAACAGCCGCTCCGCCAGAAAGCCCATGACGCGGGACTGGTAGGGATCGGCCGGGATCTCGATTCGGCCGGCGACCCTTTCCAAGATCGGCATCGCCAGCGACATGTAATCGTCGAACAGTTCCGCCCGCAGGACGAACAGGTTGCCGAAATAGTCCCAGTACTGCTGAAACGGCGTCAGCGGGCGAAGGCGCGCGAAGAACGGCTCCTTCAGTATCTCCTCCATCAGGACGTCGAAATGCTCCCGCACATGGGCTCCGGCGTAATGTTCGTCCGGGGGTACGTTGCGAACGGTGCGGTACGGCAGGATGGCATCGTGGGCGGCCGCGACGGCGCGCAGCCGTTCCACCTCCCCGCTGGTCAACGCGTTCAGTGCCCGCACGCAGGACAGGAAGCTGTCGCGATCGATGGTCAGCGCCTGGAAGGAGGAATAGCGCACGGTTTCAGCGTGAAGTTGCCGAAGCACCGGGTCGGGGTTGCTGAAGTTCCCGGTCGGCCAGACCATCACCCGACGGTAATGCTGAAACCCGACATAGTCGAACCGGTGCAGCAGGTTCTTCCAGACATAATGATGCCCGCGAATCTCGCAGTAAGATTGCCGGTCCAGAATATGGTCGGGTCGCTCCACCGGCAGGCGCGGGCAGGCAACGGCGGGCGGGGACTGCATGTGAAGCGCGTAGAACGGGCCGTTATCGAGTGGGATCACCGGATCCTTGTGATACAAAGTGAAAATACCGAGCCGCACGTTTCACCTTCACCGTGAACGATGTATCGGGCAGGGTAACACGCCGGGAATCCCCCAGCATGGGGAATGTCGAACGGGAAATTGTGGGCGTGGACTGGAACGGCTTTCCCATCGTGATCGTCGGTGCCGGCTTTTTCGGCGCCACCATCGCCGAGCGCGTGGCGACGGTTCTGGACCTTCCGGTCCTGCTGCTGGACCGGCGCCCCAACGCCGGGGGCAACAGCTTCTCCAGGCCCCACCCCGGCACCGGGATCGAGCAGCACCTCTATGGAACGCACGTCTTCCACACCTCCAGTGCCGAGGTGTGGGCGTATGTGAGCCGTTTCACCCGTTTCAGCAACTACCGCCACAGGGTCTTCACCCGGCACCGGGGGTGCGTCTTTTCTCTTCCCATCAACCTGATGACCCTGAACAGCTTTTTCGAACGGACGATGACGCCGGCCGAGGCCAGGGCCGTCATCGCGGCGCAGACGCGTGGCCTGAACCCGGAGACGGCTCGGAATCTGGAGGACAAGGCCATCGCCCTGATCGGCCCCGACCTCTACAAGGCGTTCATCCGCGGCTACACCCGCAAGCAATGGGGCACCGACCCGCGCGATCTGCCCGCGGAGGTCATCAGCCGTATCCCGGTCCGATTCGGCTACAATGATTTCTACTTCTCCGACCCGTTCGAGGGCATCCCCGTCGACGGTTACGGCACCCTTTTCGAGACGATGCTGGCCTCAAGGAAGATCGAACTGCGGCTCGGCGTCGATTACTTCGACGTGGCCGATCGGATCGATCCGCGCGCGCTGATCGTCTACACCGGGCCAATCGACCGGTTCTACGATCATCGCCTGGGAGTTCTCGGCTGGCGGACGCTGGATTTCGAGTTGGAGGTGCTGGAGACGGATGACCACCAGGGCGCGGCCGTGGTCAACGAGGCCGACGAGGAGGTGCCGCACACCCGCACGCATGAGTTCCGGCACCTGCAACCGGAGCGGCCCGACCTCCCGCCGGCCACCGTCATCATGCGCGAATATTCGCGACGTGCCGGCCGGGAGGACGAGCCCTACTACCCGATCAACACGGCGGCCGACCGGGCGCTTTACGACGCCTATCGCGCGCTGGCCCTGCGGGATGAGCGGGTGATCTTCGGCGGTCGGCTGGGAAGCTACCGCTACCTCGACATGGATCAGGCGATCGGTGCCGCCCTGAAGTGCTTCGACCGCGAGATCCGCCCGCGCCTGACGGGGACGATCGCCGAGAGGACGACGGAGTAGGGAACCCCTACTCCCCGCCCGGCACCGGATGGCCGGCGTCCGGCTCCACGTCGGCGCGCCGCTTCCACAGGCGGGCGATGAAGGTCCCCGCGTCTTCCATGTAGAGGAACAGCACCGGCGTGATGTAGAGCGTCAGGATCTGCGACACGCACAGGCCGCCGACCACGGCGAGGCCCAGCGGCTGGCGCAGCTCGGCCGCGGCACCCTGGGCGACGGCGATGGGCAGCGTGCCCATCAGCGCCGCCATGGTCGTCATCATGATCGGGCGGAAGCGCAGCAGGCAGGCCTGCTCGATCGCCTCGCGCGCGGTCATGCCCTGGTTGCGCTGCGCATCCACGGCGAAGTCGATCATCATGATCGCGTTCTTCTTCACGATGCCGATCAGCATCAGGATGCCGATGATCGCGATGACGCTGAGTTCCTGCCCGAACAGCATCAGCGTCGCCAGCGCCCCGATGGCCGCCGAGGGCAGGCCCGACAGGATGGTCAGCGGGTGGATGAAGCTCTCGTACAGCACGCCCAGCACGACGTAGATCACCAGAACGGCGGCAAGCAGCAGCAGTCCCTGCCCGGCCTGGGCGTCCTGGAAGACCTGGGCGGTGCCGGCGAAGCCCGTGGTGATGGTCGCGGGCAGCGCCATGTCCAGCTCGGCGCGGTGGATGGCGGCCACCGCGTCGCCCAGCGAGGCGCCGGGGGCCAGATTGAAGGACAGCGTGACGGCCGGAAGCTGACCCTGGTGGTTCACCGTCAGCGGGCCGGCGGTGCGCCGCACGCTGGCGAAGGCGTCCAGCGGCACCAGCTTGCCCGTGCTGGAGCGCACATAGACGCGCGACAGGGCGCTGTCGTCCTCCTGATACTTCGGCTGGAGTTCGATCTGCACCTGATAGTCGTTGCTGGGCGTGTAGATGGTCGACACCTGCCGCTGCCCGAAGGCGCTGTAGAGGGTCGAGCGCACCTGATCCACGCCGATGCCCAGCGTCGCCGCCTTCTCGCGGTCCACGTTCACATAGGCCTGCGGGCTGTTCAGCTGAAGGTCGCTGGTCACGTCCTGAAGGATGGGAATGTCGTGCAGGGCGCGTTCCAGCCGGCCCGACCACTGATACAGCTCGTCGAGGTCGAGGCCCTGGATGGTGTACTGGTACAGGCTCTTGGACGCGCGGCCGCCGATGCGCAGGTTCTGCACCGGCTGCATGAAGACCGCGATCCCGGGGATGCCGTTCAGCTGGCGGCGGAGCTGCTGGATGATCTCCGGTGCCGACGGACGCTCATCGCGCGGCTTCAGCACGACGAACATGCGCCCGGTGTTGACCGACGACCCGCCGACCGCGACGGAGGAGGTGACGTCCTCCACCGCCGGGTGGGATTTGATGATCGCGGCGACCTGCTGCTGCCGCTCGGCCATGGCCAGGAAGGCGATGTCGGGTGCCGCCTCCGTGGACACCTGGATCTGGCCGATGTCCTCCGTCGGGAAGAATCCCTTCGGGATGGCCTGGAACAACAGGACGGAGCCGATCACCGTCCCGATCATGACGAGGCCCATGATCGGCTTGTAGCTCAGGGCGAGGCGCAGCGTCGCCGCGTAGCCCTTCAGCAGCGCGTCGAACCCGCCCTCCAGCACGCGGCCGAACAGCCCCTCCTGCTCCCCGTGCTTTTCCGGGGTCAGGATGCGGGAGCACATCATCGGCGTCAGCGTCAGCGCCACGAAGGCCGACGCGGCGATGGACATGGTCACGACCACCGCGAACTCGTGGAACAGGCGCCCGACCACGCCGCCCATCAGCAGGATGGGGATGAAGACCGCCACCAGCGACAGGGTGATCGACACGATGGTGAAGCCGATCTCGCGCGAGCCCTTGATGGCGGCTTCGAAGGGGCGCATGCCCTCTTCGACGTAGCGGACGATGTTCTCCATCATCACGATGGCGTCGTCGACGACGAGGCCGACCGCCAGCGTCAGCGCCATCAGCGAGATGTTGTCGATGGAAAAGCCCATCACATGCATGCCGCCGGCCGTCGCGATCAGCGAGATCGGCACCGTCACCGCCGGGATCAGCGTCGCCGACAGGCGGCGCAGGAACAGGAAGATGACCATCACCACCAACGCGATGGTCAGGCCCAGCGTGAACTGCACGTCCTCCACCGCCTCGCGGATCGAGGTGGAGCGGTCGTTCACCACCTCCACCTTGGCACTGGGCGGCAGCTGCGCGCGGAAGGTTGGCAGCAGGGCCTTCACCCGGTCCACCACATCCACCGTGTTGGCATCGGGCTGGCGCTGGATGGCCAGGACGATGGCGCGGGTGCCGTTGTGCCAGCTCGCCGTGCGGGTGTTCTCAACGCTGTCCAGAACGGCGGCTACGTCGCCCAGCCGCACCGGCGCGCCGTTGCGCCACGCGACGATCAGGTCGCGGAAGGCGGCGGCGTTGGGAAGCTGCGGGTTGGCCGCCAGCACGAGCTGCTGCTTGGCGCCCGACAGCGTGCCCACGGGAGTGTTGGCGTTGGCGGCGGACAGGGCCTTTTGCAGCTCGTCGATGCCGATGCCGCGCACGGCCAGCGCGTTGGGGTCCACCTGGACGCGCACGGCGTATTTCTGCGAGCCGTAGATCTGCACCTGGGCCACGCCCGGCAGGGTGGCGACTTTCGGCTGCACCGCCGTCTCGGCGAAGTCGTTGAGCTGCGAGAGCTGCAGCGTCGGCGAGCTGAGCGCGAGCAGCAGGATCGGCTGGTCGGCCGGATTGACCTTGCGGTAGCTGGGCGGGGTCGTCATCTCCGCCGGCAGGCGGCGCTGGGTGCGGGCGATGGCCGCCTGCACGTCCTGCGCGGCGGCGTCGATGTCCCGTTCCAGCACGAACTGGATGGTGATCGACGTGCTGCCGAGGCTGGAGGAGGAGGTGATCGTGTCGATGCCGGCGATGGTGGAGAATTCACGCTCCAGCGGGCTCGCCACCGACGCGGCCATGGTCTCCGGGCTGGCGCCGGGCAGCGTGGCCGAGACGTTGATGACCGGAAAATCCACGCGCGGCAGCGCCGCCACGGGAAGCTGGCGGTAGGCCGCCAAGCCCCCCAGCACCAGGGCCGCCGTCAGCAGGATGGTCATCACCGGACGGCGGATGCACAGTTCGGACAGGCTCACGACGCACCTCCCGGAACCGCGGTGGCGGGGCCTTCGCTCTTCTTCGCGCCCTCGCCGGCCTTATCGCCGTTCCTGGCGGTGACCTTGGCGCCGGGGAAGAGACGCGATTGCCCGTCCACCACAACGCGCTCGCCGGCCTGCACGCCGCTGGCGATGACGGCAAGGCCGTCCTGGCTGCGCGACACGGTCACCGGGCGGATCTCCACGGTGTCGTCGGGCTTCACGACGTACACGAAGCGGCCCTGCTGGCCGGTCTGCACGGAATCGTCGGGCAGGGTCAGCGCCTGCGGCTCGACGCGCAGGGTCAGCACCACGTCCACGAACTGGCCGGGCCACAGGCGGGTGTCGGTGTTGGGGAACTGGCCCTTGACCAGGATGGTGCCGGACTGCTGGTCCACTTGGCTGTCCACGAAGGTCAGCACGCCGTCGGCCGGCGGGCGGCTGTCGCCGGGGACGCCGGCGGTGACCGGCAGCTTGCCCGAGTCCATCGCCTTGCGGATGGTCGGCAGGTGGCGTTCCGGCACGTTGAAGGCGACGGTGATCGGGCGGAGCTGCGTCAGCGTGACCAGCGGCGTGGCGTCCGCCGCGCGCACCATGGTGCCGGGCTTGGCGTTGACCGCGCCGGTGCGGCCGTCCATGGGCGCCGTGATGCGGGTGAAGCTGAGCGACACCTTGGCCGCTTCGATGGCGGCGAGGTCGGCCTTCACCGTGCCCTCCAGCGCGTCGGCGGTGGCGGTCGCGGCGTCGAGCTGCTGACGCGCGATGGCGTTGGTGCGCACCAGCTCGGCATAGCGGCGCACGTCGCCGCGCGCCTTTTCCAGGTTGGCCTTGTCGCGCTCCAGGTTCGCCTGGGCTTGGCGGAGCTGGGCGTCGAGCGCGCGGGCGTCGAGCGTGAACAGCGGGTCGCCGGCCTTGACCTCCTGCCCCTCGGTGAAGTGGACGGTCTCCACCACCGTGTCGACGCGCGCCTTGATGGCGATGGCAGCCAGCGGCTGGACGGAACCGATGGTGCCCAGCCGTTCAGGGACGGCGCGCGCCTCGACCGGCTTCACCACCACGGGAACCGCGCGCGGCCCGGCGGCGGGCGCGGCGGTCTTGGACGCGTGCGTTTCGGCCCCACCGGCCTTCTGCGTGTACCAGTATCCCCCGCCGGCGAGCGCGGCCACCAGAAGCACCGGGACCAGAATGCGTTTCGTCACGTCGAACTCCCGGCCCGGTGGGCATCTGCGGTCAAGGTGGGGGTGGGTAAGGTGGAGCTGGTGAAGGTGGACCCGGTGCCCGCGAGCACCAGATCGAGGATGGCGCGTTCCAGCCGGTCGCGCGGGCGGTCGCCCGCCATCATGATGGCGCCGCGCACCATGCCGATGATCAGGATCGGCGTCAGCTCGGTGTCCACGGCGCGGAACTGCCCGGCGGCGGCTCCGGCCTCCAGCACCGCCCGCAACGCCGCGGCGATCCGCGCGGTGCGGCGGCGCAGCAGGCGCCGGCCCTGCTCGGCTAGGTCGGAGTGGTCGCCGCCCAGCAGCTTCAGCGTCGGCAGCTGCTCGCCCAGCGTGTCGATCAGCGCCGACACCATGGCGCACAGCCGGTCGCGCGGGGCGGCCTCGGCGGGCGCCGGGGCGTCGAGCCGGTCGTCCAGCTCGTCCAGCGCGCGGCCCAGCGATTCCAGATAGAGGTCTTCCTTGGACGGGAAGTAGCGGTACAGGGTGGCCTTACCGACGCCGGCCGCCTTCGCCACCTCGTCCACCTGCACGTCCGCGTAGGCGCGCTCGGCGAACAGGGCCGCTGCGGCCGCGAGGATCGTCTCGCGGCGTTTCAGGCGCCAGCTCGGTGCCGCATCGAAGGGCATCTCATTTACCAAAGGACATCCGGGGAAAAATGAAACTCGCGGGTTTCAAAAACTGAAAATAAGCAGATGCAACATCCTGTCAAGCGACATGGATGGCCCGGTGAACGGCCATGCACGCGCCCGCCGCCTCTTGCGTCGGCCGCGGGGTGGACGGAAGATCGTGCAGCGTTTCATTCGTATGGTCAAAAAATCGGGGAGGCCCAACCAACATGACCGCGATCACCCTGCGCACCCGCCTCATCGCCCAGCTCTTCGCCGGCGCCTTCGGGCTCGGCCTTGCCGCCGCGCCCGTCGCGGCCATCGCCGAGACCTGGGACATGCCGACGCCCTACCCGGACACGAACCTGCACACCGTCGTGGTGCGGCAGTTCGCGGAGGACGTGAAGGCGGCGACCGGCGGCAAGATCCAGATCACCGTTCATTCCAACGGCTCGCTCATCAAGCATCCGGAGATCAAGCGCGCGGTCCAGTCCGGGCAGGCGCAGCTGGGTGAAGTGCTGATCAGCTCCTGGGCCAACGAGGACCCGCTCTACGGCCTCGACTCGGTGCCGTTCCTGGCGACCGACTTCGCCGCCGCGAAGAAGCTCTACGAGGTCTCCAAGCCCTACCTGGAAAAGAAGCTGGAGCGGCAGCGACTGAAGCTCCTCTACTCCATCCCCTGGCCGCCGCAGGGCCTGTATGTGAAGGAGGAGATCGGCTCCGTCGCCGACCTGAAGGGCCAGAAGTTCCGCGCCTACAACCCCGCCACCACCCGTATCGCCGAACTGACCGGCGCCGTGCCGACCAAGATCGAGGCGGCCGAGGTCGCGCAGGCCTTCGGCACCGGCATCGTGACGGCCATGATCACGTCGGCCGCCACCGGCGTGGACACCAAGGCCTGGGACTTCGTGAAGGTCTATTACGACATCCAGGCCTGGCTGCCGCGCAACATGGTCTTCATCAGCAACGAGGTCTGGAAGGGCCTGGACGCCGGCACCCAGAAGGCCGTGCAGGAGGCCGCCGCCAAGGCCGAGGCCAAGGGCTGGGCCGAGTGGGAGAAGAAGACGGCCGAGCTGAACAAGACCCTGGCCGACAACGGCATGAAGGTGTTGGCTCCGTCGCCCGCCATCAAGGACGGTTTCGCCGCCATCGGCAAGACCATGACCGACGAATGGATGAAGGCCGCCGGGGCCGACGGCGAGGCGATCGTCGCAGCGTTCCGGAAGTAGGACGAAACCTTTGCCCCCTCCCCAACCCCTCCCCCGCTTCGCGGTGGAGGGACTTGAATTCCCTCTCCCGCGGAGCGGGGGAGGGTTAGGGAGGGGGCAAGAGTTTTCCAGCACCACGACACCCCCTCCCCGCCCGCCTTCCGGAGTTGGTCGCGTCATGCGCACCGCATTGTCCATCCTGTACCGCGCCGCCGAGTTCCTGGGCGCGGTGTTCCTGGTCCTGATCGGGGTCCTGATCGTCAGCCAGGTGTTCGCGCGCCTGTTCGGGCGCATGGTGCCGGGGGCCGACGAGCTGGCCGGCTACTGCATGGCCGCGTCCTTCTTCCTGATGCTGGGGCCGGCGCTGCGCCGGGGCGCCCACATCCGCGTGGGCGTGCTGATCGACCGCCTGCGCGACGGACCGCGCCGCGTCATGGAACTGGTCTGTCTGAGCTTCGCCACGGCGCTCAGCCTCTACTTCGCGTGGTTCTGGCTGCGCATGACCTACGATTCCTACGATTTCGGCGACCTGAGCCAGGGCGTGCTGCCGATCCCGCTGTGGATCCCGCAGGCGGCCATGGCGGCCGGGTTGGTCGTGCTGGTCGTGGCGCTGCTGGACGATCTGGTGGCCGTGCTGCAGGGCCGCCCGGCCTCTTACCAGACCGCCGGCTTGCAGAGCGAGGGCTGAGCCATGGACCAGACAACCGCCTCCATCGTCGTCACGGTGACGATGTTCCTCATGCTGGGCGCCGGCATCTGGGTCGCGCTGGCGCTGGCCGGCGTCGGCTTCGTCGCCATGGCGCTGTTCACCTCGCGCCCCATCGGGCTCGTCATGGCGACCAACATCTGGGGGGCCAGCACCTCCTGGACGCTGACGGCGCTGCCGCTGTTCATCTGGATGGGCGAGATCCTGTTCCGCACGCGCATCTCGTCCGACATGTTCAAGGGGCTGGCGCCCTGGATGGGCTGGCTGCCCGGCCGACTGATGCACGTCAACATCGTCGGCTGCTCGATCTTCGCGGCGGTGTCCGGCTCCTCGGCCGCGACCGCCGCCACCATCGGGCGCATGACGATCCCGGAGCTGACCCGGCGCGGCTACGACCCGATGATGATCGTCGGCTCGCTCGCCGGGGCCGGCACGCTGGGGCTGCTGATCCCGCCGTCGATCATCATGATCGTCTATGGCGTGGCCGCGGACGTGTCCATCGCCCGGCTGTTCATCGCCGGCGTGATCCCCGGGATTGTGCTGACCGGCCTGTTCATGGCCTATGTCGGCGGCTGGTCGCTGCTGAACCCCGACCGCGTGCCGCCGCCGGAGCCGGAGCAGAGCCTCGCCGACCGGATCCGCGACACCGGATCGCTGATCCCCGTGGTGCTGCTGATCGTCGCCGTGCTGGGCTCCATCTACGCGGGCATCGCGACGCCGACGGAGGCCGCGGGCGTGGGCGTGCTGGGCTCCCTGGTCCTGGCGCTGGCAACCGGGACGCTGAGCTGGGCGACCTTCCGCGACAGCGTGCTGGGCGCCGCCCACACCTCCTGCATGATCGGCTTCATCCTGGCGGGGGCGGCCTTCCTGACCGTCGCCATGGGCTACACCGGCATTCCGCGCCTGCTGGCGGAGTGGATCACGTCCATGCAGCTGTCCACGGCGGCTTTGCTCGTGGTGCTGACCCTGTTCTTTGTCCTCATGGGCTGCTTCCTGGACGGCATCTCCATGGTGGTGCTGACGACCTCGGTCATCCTGCCGATGGTGCAGAAGGCCGGCATCGACCTGCTGTGGTTCGGCATCTACATCGTGATCGTGGTGGAGATGGCGCAGATCACCCCGCCGGTGGGCTTCAACCTGTTCGTCCTGCAGCCCATGACGGGCAAGGACATCTTCACGATCGGCAAGGCCTCCCTGCCCTTCTTCTTCGTGATGATCCTGATGGTGGCTCTGCTCTGGGTCTTTCCGGGGCTGGCGACGTGGCTGCCGTCCAAGATGATCGGGTAGGAAGCACCACGCCGTAAAAGAAAAGGCCGGGCTGCGGTGATGCGCAGCCCGGCCTTTTTCGTGTCCGCGTCCGGCCTTATTCCGCCGGGTGCGGTGCGGCGCCGTGCGGTGGGTGGGCGACGGCGTCCTCCGCCGGGAAGGGCTTCTTCTTGGCGATGTAGCTGTAGACCGTCGGCACGACGAACAGCGTCAGCAGGGTGCCCAGCATCATGCCGCCGACGATCACCGCGCCGATGGCCTGCCGGCTCTCGCCGCCGGCCCCGTGGGCGGTGGCGAGCGGCACCGCGCCCAGCACCATGGCGCCGGTGGTCATCAGGATGGGGCGCAGGCGCAGCACGGCCGCCTCCTCCACCGCCTTGCGGATGTCCACCCCCTCGCGCTGGAGCTGGTTGGCGAACTCCACGATCAGGATGCCGTGCTTGGTGATGAGGCCGACCAGCGTGACGAGGCCGATCTGGCTGTACACGTTCATCGTGGCGCCCGTGAACTGCAGCGCGGCGAGCGCGCCCGTCATGGACAGCGGCACCGTCAGCATGATGACGAACGGGTCGATGAAGCTCTCGAACTGGGCGGCCAGCACCAGATAGATGAAGGCCAGCGCCAGCACGAACACGAAGTACAGGCCCGTCGCCGATTCGCGGAACTCGCGGCTCTGCCCGGCGTAGTCGGTCTGCGCGGTGACCGGCAGCACGCGGTCCGCCGCCCCCTGGAGGTAGCCCAGCGCCTCGCCCAGCGAGGTGCCCGGCGCCAGCGTGGCGGTGATGGTGACCGAGCGCAGCTTGTTGAAGTGGTTCAGCTCCTTCGGCGCCACGCGCTCCTCGACATGGACGAGGTTGGCGAGCGAGATCATCGCCCCCGCCGTCGTCCCGACCCCGGCGGCCGAGGCCACCGGCGGCGTCCCGCGCACGTAGATGGAGGCGATGTCGTCCGGGTTGCGGCGGTCCACGTCGGCGACCTTCACCACCACGTCGTACTGCTTGCCTTCCTTCTTGAAGCGGGTGACCTGACGGCCGCCCAGCAGCGTTTCCAGCGTGCGGCCCACCGTCTCCACATCCACGCCCAGGTCGGCCGCCTTGTCGCGGTCGATGGTGATGCGCAGTTCCGGCTTGTTCAGCTTCAGGTCGGTGTCCAGGTTCGTCAGGCCGGGGAACTTGCGCGCCTCGGCCAGCAGGCCGTCCACCATCTTCTGAAGCTCGTCGTAGGGCAGCGAGCTTTGGATGACGAAGTTGACCGGCTTCTCCACCGGGCTCTGGCCCAGCGACGGCGGGTTGGTGACGAAGGCCAGGATGCCGGGGATGCCGAACATCTTGGGGAAGAGCTGCGCGGTGATCGCCTGCTGCTTCACGTCGCGTTTGTCCCAATCGACCAGTCGGACGAAGCTGATGCCCTGGTTCACCACAGGGAAGCCGACCACGACGAAGAACTTCTCCAGCACGGGGATGTCGCGGAACAGCCCCTCCATGCGCTTGGCGTAGCTTTCCGTGTAGTCCAGGGTCGAGCCTTCCGGCGCGATGGCGATGCCGACGATGGTGCCGCGGTCCTCCACCGGCGCCAGTTCCGACTTCAGGCCGGTGAACAGCGTGTAGCTGAGCCCCGCCACCACCACCCCGATCAGCAGCACCACCGGCCGGGCGCGCAGCGACAGGCGCAGCAGGCCGCGATAGCCGTTGGTCAGGCCGTTCAGGATGCCTTCGATCAGGTTGTAGAAGACGTTGTGCTTGGTCTGGTGCTTCAGCAGCTTGGAGCACATCATCGGCGACAGCGTCAGGGCCACGAAGCCCGACACGATCACAGCCCCCGCCAGCGTCAGTGCGAATTCAGAGAAGAGACGGCCCGTGCGCCCGGTCATGAAGCCGATGGGGGCGTACACGGCGGCCAGCGTGATGGTCATCGCGATGACCGCGAAGCCGATCTCCTTCGACCCCTTCAGCGCCGCCTGGAAGGGGGGCATGCCCTCCTCCACATGGCGGTAGATGTTCTCCAGCATCACGATGGCGTCGTCCACGACGAGGCCGATGGCCAGCACCATGGACA
The DNA here is from genome assembly GCF_053470405.2 of Azospirillum mesophilum. Lineage (NCBI taxonomy): Bacteria > Pseudomonadati > Pseudomonadota > Alphaproteobacteria > Rhodospirillales > Azospirillaceae > Azospirillum > Azospirillum mesophilum. The sequence goes on along the minus strand of NZ_JBPXMQ020000006.1, from coordinate 123,204 downwards.
GCAGCGTCAGCGTGTTGACCGAGAAGCCGAAGGCGTACATCAGCGCGAAGCCGCCGATCAGCGACACCGGGATGGTCACCAGCGGCACCAGCGTCGCGCGCAGCGAGCGCAGGAAGAAGAAGATGACCAGCACCACCAGCACGATCGCCTCGAAGATCGTGTGGAACACCGCGTCGATGGACCGGGAGATGAAGACGGAGCTGTCGTAGGCGACCTCCACCCCCATGCCCTCCGGCACGGCGGCGCGGATCAGCGGCAGGGCGTTGTTCACCGCCTTCGACACGTCCAGCGGGTTGGCGGTGGACTGCTTGACCACGCCGATGGCGACGGCCGGCCGCCCGTTGAAGCGGGCGCTGACGCGCTCGTCCAGCGCACCGACCTCGGCCCGGCCCACATCCTTGAGGCGGACCAGATAGCCGCCCTCGTCGCGCAGGATGATCCGCTCGAACTCCTCCGGCGTGCGCAGGTCGGTTTCGGAGACGACGGTGAACTCGCGCGCCTTGCTCTCCACGCGGCCGGCGGGGATCTCGACGTTCTGCTTGCGCAGCGCGTTCTCGACGTCCTGCGGGGTGACGCGGTAGGCGGCCATGCGCTGCGGGTCGAGCCACAGGCGCATGGCGAAGCGGCGCTCGCCGAAGATGCGCACCTGGGCGACGCCCGGCAGGTTCTGCAGGCGGTCCTTGACGTAGCGGTCCGCGAAATCGGTCACGTCCAGCGGCGAATGCCGGTCGGACGAGAAGGCGAGATAGAGGATCGGCTGCGCGTCGGCCTCGACCTTCGCGATCACCGGTTCGTCGATTTCGTTCGGCAACTGGGCGCGCACACGGCCGGTGCGGTCGCGCACGTCGCTGGCCGCCACATCCACGTTGCGGTCCAGGCGGAAGCGCAGGGTGATCTGGCTCTTTTCCGCGCGGCTGATGGAGGACATCACGTCGATGCCCTCGATGCCGGACAGGCTGTCCTCCAGGATCTGGGTGACCTGGGTCTCGATGATCTCGGCCGACGCACCCTTGTAGGTGGTCTCCACCGTGACCACGGGCTCGTCGATCTTGGGATACTCGCGCACCGCCAGACGCTGGTAGGAGACCAGGCCGATCAGCATGAGCGCGAGGCTCATCACCGTCGCCAGGACGGGCCGGCGGATCGAGATGTCGGAGAGGACCATCGGCTCAGCTCCCGGCCGGCTTGTTGTTGACGACCATCACCGGGGCGCCGTCGCGGATCTTCAGCTGGCCGGCGGTGACCACCATGTCGCCGGGCTTCAGCCCGTCGGTGATCTCCACCTCGGCGTTGCGGCGCTCGCCCAGCTTGACCGGGGCCTGCGCGGCCTTGCCGTCCACGACCTTGAAAACGAATTGGTTCTTGCCGAAGGCGACGATGGACTGTTCCGGCACCAGCACGGCGTTCGGCTGCGTGTCGATGGTCAGGCTGACGCGCGCGAACAGGCCGGGGCGCAGGGTGCCGTCGGGGTTGGGCACGCGGGCGCGGATGGCGACGGCGCGGCCATTCACGTCCACCAGCGGGTCGATGGCGAGGACCTTGCCCTCGAAGGTCCGGCCGGGAAAGGAGTCCACCGCGACGTTGAGCGTCTGGCCGACCTTGACCGCGGGCAGGTACAGCTCCGGCACGCGGAAGTCGAGCTTCAGCGTGTCGATGGCTTCCAGGTTCACGATGTCCTTGCCGGACGCCACCACGTCGCCAACCGACACCTTGCGCAGGCCCAGCACGCCGTCGAAGGGGGCGGTCAGGGTCAGCTTCTCAAGCTGCGCCTTGGCGAGTTGCACGGCCGCCTCGTCCGCCTGGAGCTTGGCCAGCGCCTGCTCCCGGTTGCGCGCCGGGCCGGTGTTCTGGCGCAGCAGCTGCTCGGCGCGGGAGAGTTCAGCGCGGGAAAAGGCGATGCTCGCCTGGGCCTGGGCCAGCGTGGCGCGGGCGATGCTGTCGTCCAGCTTCACCAGCACAGTCCCCTTGGTCACGCGCTGGCCTTCCTGGAAGGCGATCTCGGCGATCTTGCCGGCGACCTCCGGACGAATCACCACCGATTCGTTGGACAACAGCGAGCCGACCGCGGTCACGGTGCGCGACACGGCCCCCACCCTCACCGGCACTGCTTCCACCGGCATCGGGGGCATGCCGCCCGGCGGGCCGCCTTGCGGACCACCCGGCTTGCCGCTCGACGCGCCGCCTGCCGCCGGAACCGTTCCGGCCATCAGCGTGTTGAGAGTGCCGCCCAACTTGACGAAGTACCAGTAGGCGCCACCGCCAAGGGCGACCAGAATCACGAGGGCGACGATGCGAAGCGTGTGGCGCATGGAAACCGGACCCGCACAAGCCCGCCGCCCGACACCCGGCCGGCGAGACGTTTCGTTTCTGCCGCGGCGATGAAAGTTGCCGGCGACAACTGAACTATATCGTTCAGTTCAGTTCCGATGTCGAGAAGGTTACGCGTCCCCACACTGGATGGATGGAACGGGTAAATCCGTCGCCAAGCGCCCGCCCTGGATGTCCAGCCGGTCGCATTCGGGCGGAAACAGAGACAGATCAGCGGGTTGCCCCGGCCCGATGCAGCCCTCGGCGGTCAGGGGGCGCACCGCGCCGCCCTCCAGCGCCAGACCCGGCGCGCAGCAGGGGGCCTCGCCCGCCGGGAGGACGGCGCGAATCCGCCCATCCTCGATCCGCAAGTCGGCGAGAAGGCAGCCGTCCGGGCCGGCGCCGGGGGTATCGCCCGCGAGGTGGGCGGCGTCGATGCGGGCGCGCTTCAGCCAGAATTTTCCGTTCGCCAGCAGACGCCCAAGCAGGCTCGTTGTGCAGGTGGACATGCCGCAACCCCGGTGCAGGACTTCCGTACCGACGCTCAGGATGGTCATGGAAATGTAAAGGAAGCTTTGCCGCCTGCCAATTGGCGGGCTTGCCCGACGCCCTGAAATCGGCGATGTGGAACGGAAATGCGCCGAACCGAGGGATGCCCGATGCTGATCGCCCAGATCTCCGATTTGCATGTGACGGCACCCGGCACCGCCCCCAACACCGCCTATGACACGAACGCACGCCTCAAGGCGGCGGTGGCGCACCTGAACGCGCTGGAGCCGCGCCCCGATCTGGTGCTGATCACCGGCGACCTGATCAACGGCCCCAAACCCGGCGAGTACGAGGCTCTGGCGGAGCTTCTGGCGCCGCTCGCCATCCCCTACCGGGTACTGCCCGGCAACCACGACGAACGGAACGGCCTGCGCCGTACCTTCGCCGGCACCGGCTGGATGCCGACGGAGGGCGACTTCATCCAGTATGCGGTGGAGGAGTTCCCCGTCCGTATCCTCATGCTCGACTCGACGGTGCCCGGCAAGCCCGTGGGCGCGCTGTGCGAACGGCGGCTCGCCTGGACGGCGGAGCGGCTGGCCGAGCAGCCGGGGCGCCCGACCATCGTCGCCCTGCACCACCCGACCTTCGACACCGGGCTGGCCTTTCTGGACACGCTGCGCTGCCTGGAGGGTGCGGAGGAGCTGGGGCGGCTGGTGAGGGCGCATCCCAACGTGCTGGCCGTTCTGTGCGGGCACACGCACCGGCAGACGGCGGTGTCCTGGAACGGCGCCTACGGCTATGTGGCGCCCGCCGTCGCCTACCAGATCGCGCTGGACCTCACGCCCGCCCCGCCCTACCGCTGGACGGACGAGCCGTCGGCGCTGGCGCTGCATCTGTACCGGCCGGACGTCGGCCTGATCACGCACCTGAGCCCGATCGGCGACTACCCGGCCAGGGAATTTTCCCGCAGCGCCAGGAATTCCTGAAAATTCGCGCAGCGGCCGGCCTTGTGCGCGGCCTCGTAGGCGGCGTTGAGGGCGCGCTTGGCCTCCACCGCGGCGGCGAAGCGGCGGCGCAGGGACTCGTCGGCGATGCCGAGCCCATCGCCGGACAGGCGGGCCAGGACGTGACGGTAGCAGCACTCCGCCCGTTCCCCGCTGTCGGCGGAGAAGGTGATGGAGCCCGCGCGCTGCCGGTACTCGTACAGCGGCCGGCGGACCAGCGGCAGTCGGCCGACGCGGTCGAGAACCTGCACGTTGAAGACCACGTCGTCGCAGAAGTTGACGTCCTCCTCCCAGCCGGGGACGAGGTCTCGCCGGACGACGGGGAACATCGGCACCGAGGTGGCGAGGAAGCCGTCCGCGTTCAGGACGTCCATGCCGTCACCGGGCGGGAACAGCGTGGAGAGGGGCGCGCCGTCCTCGTCGCGCACCACCGCCACATTGTCCACGGCTGCCCCGTGCCGCGCCGCCAGCGGAGCCAGAACGGCCAGCCGGTCCGCCAGGAAGCGGTCGTCGGCGTCGAGAGGGGCCATCAGCGGCTTGGTCGCCGCGCGGAGCCCGGCGTTGCGCGCGGCGGGCGCCCCGGCGCCGACGCGGCCCGTACCGGTGAAGCGGATGCGGGGGTCGGAGAGGCCGGCGGCCTCCAGCGTCGGGCGGTAATCGGTCCCGTCGTCGCTGGCGATGACCGCTTCCCAGTCCGTCCAGCTCTGGTCCAGCAGGCTGGCGACGGCGCGCGCGATGGTGTCGTGCGCCCGGTGCGCTGGAATGATGACCGAGACGCCGCAACCGTCCATTGACCGCGCTCCCCACTGTCCACGGCGCCCGCTGTGCACGGGGATTGTGCCGAGCAATCGGGGGGATTTGCAACCCCGCCGCGAGGCGTATGCCACACTTCGGGGCTCATTCGGGTAGGATTTGGCGTCGCGGGGCGTTGAATATGGACCCGATACGGGCTATGTGGAGAACCGAGAGAGGCGCAGTGCGGCTCACATCCGATGGCCAAAGCCCCCGATAGCCAAAGCCCGTCTTCAGGGAGATCAAAAACGATGGCGCACGACGGATACACCCGCTTCGACGACGAACCCGAGCAGGAGCCGGACGAGAAGTCGAAGGAAAGCGCCCAGCCGCCCTTCGCTGCCGTGCAGACGAATCTCTTCAAGGCGCGCACGGTGCTGATCTTCGGCCAGATCGACATGAAGCTGGCGCAGGCGGTCTCCGCCCAGCTGCTGGCGCTGGCCCATGAGAACAACGACGACATCACGGTCGTGGTGAACTCCCCCGGCGGCCACGTCGAGGCGGGTGACACCATCCACGACATGATCCGCTTCGTGAAGCCGCGCGTGAAGATGCTCGGCACCGGCTGGGTCGCCAGCGCGGGCTGCCACATCTTCCTGGCCGCGAAGAAGGAAGACCGCTTCTGCCTGCCGAACACCCGCTTCCTGATCCACCAGCCGCTGGGCGGCACGGGCGGCCGGGCGACGGACATCGCCATCGAGGCGAAGGAAATCATCCGCATGCGCGAGCGTCTGAACAAGATCATCGCGCGTGAAACCGGCCAGTCCTTCGAGAAGGTCGCGAAGGACACCGACCGGAATTTCTGGATGCAGGCGGACGAGGCCCGCGAGTACGGCATCGTCAGCCACATCATCGAGTCTTTCGACGAGCTGAAGTAAGCGGCCCGTCGGCCAAGGCCGGATATGCCAAAGCCCCTCTCGCCGGAGAGGGGCTTTTTTCCTGCCCGATACTTTGTGGGCCGACGTCTTTTCCGTTTGGCGGGGACGCCGCCGGTATCAGACCACGATGTTGAGGTTCTGCCCGCGGGTCGGGGTGGTGTTGCCGCCGCCGGCCGCGGCCGGTTGCAGCAGGGTCGTGACGGCCTGCTCCTGCTGCTGCGCGTTCTGGTTCAGCGTCTTCACGCCGAAGTCCATCTGGCCCTGCGCCTGCCGCAGGCCGATCGCCGCGCCCATGGTCGAGGACGTGATGTCGAGTGCCATCGCTCAGTGCCTTTTTTCAAACGGCGGATGCGAAGCGTCCGGCCCGGATGGTCGAAACCGGGATCAGATCACCATGTTGACGCGCGCCGTCCCACCCTTGGCCGTGGACGCGACGTGCGTCGACACCGGTGACGAGTGTACCACCGTCGGCGCAGACGCGGAAGTGGTATGCGACGATGATCCCGCCTTGCCGGGCGTCGAGGATCCGGATTTGGCGGATCCAGAATTGGAGGTGGCGTTCGGCGTGGAGCCGTTTTGAGCCCCGTTCCGGGCCGTGGGGTCGTCGACACCCTGCTGCCCTTGCTCGTCCGAACCGCCGACGAGCAGCTTTAGGGACGGCGCTCCGGATTTCCGGTCCTTCAGCGCTTCCTTGTACTGCTTCAGCGCCGTCTCGGTCGGGATTTGATCGACAGTCGCGCCATCGGCCGGATTCCGGAACAGCAGCACGAGCCGCGACGCGTCGGCGTCGTAACGGTAGGCGACCTTGGGATAGCGCCCGACGATCGGCGCGTCCTTGTCGGCCGTTGGGCTCGCGGTTGTGTTCGCGGCGGGGTCCGTGGCAGCGACCGGCGCCGGATTGGCGGCTGGGTCGGCTGCGGGCGCAAGTCCGGTGTCGGCCCCCCTCTCAGCGGTTGCGCCGCCGCGGGCCGTCATGATGGGCAACGGCTTCACAGCCGTTGTGGTGGCGAGGGCCACATTCATGACAGGTTCACCGGATTATGACACCTTCGAACCTTAGATTGCCTCTAATCCAGCGCAATGTAAAGGGTTTGTTCATCATTATTCGCCTACCCCCGATGAGGCATTCCACCGCAGCGTTTCGGCGTGCCTGGCATTCGCCAATTTTTCACAGCGGTCGTGCTTGCGGATGGGCCACGGCCCTTCTAAGCCTGTTCCATGGCTACGATCGCGGAAGCGCTGGCGCTCGCCCTTGACCACCACCTCGCCGGCCGGCTGGCCGAGGCGCAGGAGCTCTACAACCGCATCCTGGACGCCGAGCCGGACCAGCCGGACGCGCTGCATTTCCTCGGCGTTCTCGCCGGGCAGGTCGGCGAGCACAGGCTCGGCCTCCAGCTCATCGCCCGCGCGATCGCCCAGCGCCCCGACGCGGCGGACATGCACGCCAACAGCGGCAACATCCACCGCTCCGCCGGCCAGGTCGCCGAGGCCGTGATAGCTTACCGGCGCGCCATCGCCCTGCAGCCCGACTTTGCCGAAGCCTGGACGGACCTCGCCAACGCGCACCGCTCCCGGGGTGACACCGGCCCGGCCATCGCGGCGCTCGAACACGCGGTCGCCGCCGCCCCGGATCTCGACATCGCGCGGGAGCGGCTGGCGGGTCTGCTGCACGAGCGCGGGCGGCTCCTGGTGGAATCCGGCCACGGGGTGGAGGCTCTGCCCCCGCTGAAGCGCGCGGCGGAGCTGACGCCGCTCGACGCCGACATCGCCTTCCTTTACGGCAACGCGCTGTACGCGCTGGGCCTGCGGGAGGACTCGCTGGCGCCCTACCGCCACGCGCTGGCGATCACGCCGGACTTTCCGTCCGCCGCCTTCAACCTGGGCATCGCGCTGGGAATGGTGAGCCGGCTGCCCGAATCGGCCGCCGCGCTGGAGCACGCGGCGCGGCTCGACCCGCGCCACGGCGACGCCATCGACACGCTGGTCGTCGCCCTCGTCCTGCTGGGGCGGGAGGGTGAGGCCGTGGACTGGGGCGACCGGGCGCTGGCGCTGAAGGACCGGACGGCCATGGCGCACGCGCCCGCCGTGCCGCCCCTGCCCGCCGTACCGCGCGGGGCCAGCGCGCGCCGGCGCAACATCATCGCCTTCAGCCTGTGGGGCGACCATGACGTCCACATCCAAGGTGCGGTGGAAAACGCCCGGCTCGCCCCGGCCGTCTATCCTGGCTGGACCGTCCGCGTTCACCATGACCGCTCCGTCCCGGCCGGCACGCTCGCGGAGCTGGCCGCGGCGGGGGCGGAACTGGTCGCCATGGACGCCCACGGCAGCCGCGCGCGCGGGCATTACTGGCGGCTCGCCGCCGCCGACGATCGGACCGTGGCCCGCGTCCTGTTCCGCGACTGTGACGCGCGCCTCTCCCACGAGGAGCGCGCGGCGGTGGAGGCCTGGATCGCGTCCGGCCTGCCCTTCCACGTCATGCGCAACCGGGTTCTGGACACGGAGGTCGTTCCGGGCGGGTCGTGGGGCGCCGTCGCCGGGATCCTGCCCGACCTGCAGCCGCTGATCGAGCGCTACGCCGGGGCCGAAGCCGACTGGAACCAGGACCACCGCTTCCTGCGCCGCATTGTCTGGCCGATGATCCGCGACCGCGCGCTGATCCACGACCGCCATCATCGGCGCCACGGGCTGCCGTTTCCGGACGCGGGGGCCGCTCCCTAGAACGGATTTCGGCGGGTCGCGGGCTCACCATTTCCTGCTGTCATGCCCGGACTTGATCCGAGCGGCAACGACGGCTGATGGACGGTGCCGAGATGGCGTGGATTCGAGCATCGCAATGACCGACACGGATCTGCCGAATCCCATGGACGGCCCAGGATTGCGCGGTCATTTTGAACGGGCGAGCCGAGCGCTCGGACAGCCATTTCCAGGAGAATCGTATGCGTGGACTCGTCGCGGGCACCGTTGGTGCGGCCGCTCTCATGCTTTCCCTCCCGCTTCAGGCGCAATCCACGGTCGGCGTGTGGAACGTCGAACTCGGCAAGAAGTGCGCCATCACCCAGACCTGGAAGGGTGACAACAAGAACGACATCGGCATCATGATCTCCTACCTGGCCAAGGGCCAGGGCCTGCTGCTGGCCTTCCACGACACCGACACAACCTTCAAGGAGAAGGAGGAGTTCAAGGTCCTCCTCGAAGTCGACAAGCGCTGGAGGGCGAAGCTCGACGGCTTCGCGGCCGACAAGAACACCGCGGCCATCGTGCTTCCGGCCAGCTCCGACGCCGTCAATTCGCTGATGAACGGCAACTCGCTGTACATGGAAGTGCCGGACAAGCCCGACAATTACTCGGGCACCTACTCGCTGGACGACACCCGCAAGGCCATCGCCGCGCTCGACTCCTGCCGTGCCCAGGCGGATTGAGGCCGTCCATCGTCACGCATCATGGCCGGGCTTGCCCCGGCCATACATGCACGCCGACTTCCCCGACTCTCCCCCGCTCACGCGAGGGAGGACACAGTCGCCACGACGACCAACCCTTGCACGGGCTCCCCGCTCTCGAAACGCAGGGTGTCGCGGGCAAGGCTGGTGATGGTCAGGCCGGCCCCGTCCAGGCAGGCGCGGACATAGCCCTCGGCGTGGGCATAGCGGCCGTGCGGGCTGACCCGGTAGGGCGGCTCCGGCGCGTCAAGCCGCTCCACGGTGAAGGCGAGACGACCGCCGGGGCGCAAGCTCGCCGCCGCCGCGGCCAGAACGGTTTCGAGCGCGCCGAAATAGCACAGCACGTCCGCCGCCACGATCAGGTCGAATGCGGCGCGATGGTCCGCGAGGAAGGCGCCCAGCTCGGCCTCCGCCAAGTCGTCATAGAGGCCGCGCGCGCGGGCGTGGTCCAGCATGCCCGACGACAGGTCCACCCCGACCAGCCGGCCCGCGCAGGCGCGCAGGAACGGTGCGCACAGCCCGGTGCCGCAGCCGGCGTCCAGAACGGTGCGGCCATTGTCGGGCGCGAGCCTTTCGGCGGCAATGGCCTCGGCCAGCAGGGCTGGCGCGCGGTAGCCGAGTTCGGACAGCTTGCGCTCGAACTCCCCGGCGAAGAGGTCGAAGACCTGCCGCACATAGGCGTCGGAGGCGCGCGCTTCCGTGCCGAGTCCGGCGACGGCGGCGCCGATGTGGCGGGCCACGGGGTGGTCGGGGTGGTCGCGCAGCCAGAGCCGGGCGACACGCTCCGCCTCGGCGGTCTGCCCGTCCTCGTGCAGCAGGTAGAGCGCGCCGGACAGGTTGTCGTGCGCCTCGTCCCAATCGGGCCGCAGGGCCACGGCCCGCCGGTAGGCGGTCGCCGCCTCGGCCAGCCGGTCCTGCTCGCGCAGCAGGTTGGCGAGGTTGTTGAAGGCTTCCGCATAGTCCGGCTGCATCGCCAGAGCCCGCCGGAAGGACCGCTCGGCCGGGCCCGCATCCCCCACCGCCTTCAGCGCCGTGGCGAGGTTGTAGTGGACCAGCGGGTGGTCGAGACCGCGGGCCAGCGCCTCCCGGTAGGCGGCCACCGCCTCCGGCGCGCGGTCCAGCGCGCGCAGCACGTTGCCCAGATTGTTGTGCGCCTCCGCAAAGTGCGGGTTGAGGGCCAGCGTGCGCCGGTAGGCGGCCTCCGCCTCCGCCGCGAGGCCCTGGGAGGCCAGCGCGTTCGCCTCCGCGTACAGGCGCATCGCCTGCGTGGCGAATCCTTCGAGGCGGAGCGGGCCGAGGCGGAGCGGGCCGAGGCGGAGCGGGGAGCGCGGCTCGGTCAACGGACGGACTCCTGAAAGGGACGATGGAATAACGGCATCTTTACCTTGAACGGCGGATCATGGCACTTCCTTCCGAACGCGCCCGACGGGATGGGCGTGCGGATGGAAAACAGCCGGATCGCGTCCGGCGGAGAAGGCGAGGCCCATGAACGAGCGTGCGGACAGCGACCGGCCGATGTCGCCGGAGACCATTGCCGCGACGCTCGGCCGCGCCGTGGCCGACCACCAGGGCGGCCGCCTGCGCGAGGCGGAGCAGGGATACCGGGCGGTGCTGGCCGCCAACCCGCATCATCCCGACGCGCTGCACCTGCTGGGCGTGCTGGCGCTCCAGGTCGGGCACGCAGACGCCGCGCTGGAGCTGATCGGCGGCGCCATCGCGCTGGACGACGGCGTGGCCGATTACCACGACAACCTCGGCAGCGCTTTCTCCGCCCTGAACCGCTTTGACGAAGCGGCGGAGGCGCACCGTCGGGCCGCGACCCTGAGCCCCGAATCGGCGCGGGTGCGCTACAACCTCGGCAACGCGTTCCAGGCGCAGGACATGCCGGGGTTGGCGGCGCTGGCCTTCACCGCGGCGGTGGAACTTCAGCCGGACTACGCCAAGGCCTGGTACAATCTCGGAAACGCGCTGCGCGCCCAGCACCGGACCGCCGACGCCCTGCGTGCGCTGGCGCGCGCGGTGGCGCTGTCCCCCGGCATGGTGGAGGCGCACAACAACCTGAGCGACGCGCTGGTGGCCGCCGGCCGGCTGGACGAGGCGCTGGCGCAGACCCGCCTCGCGCTGCGGCTTCGCCCCGACGACGCCAAGGCCCACTACAACCTGGGCGCCGTCCTTCAGAAGAAGGAAGCCTATGAGGGGGCGGAGATCGCCTACCGCCAGGCCCTGCGGCGCGATCCGAACCATCTGATGGCCCTGAACAATCTGGGCGGCGTGTTGCAGAAGCTGGGCCACCCGGAACAGGCGGAGCTGTGCTATCGGCAGGCCCTGAGGCTGCACCCCCATTTCGTCGAGGCGATCTACAACCTCGGCAACGCCTTGCAGGCACAAGGCAAGCTCGACAAGGCGGAGGTCTGCTACGAGGAGGCGCTGGCGCAAAACCCTGAACTTGCCACCGCCAGCTACAACCTCGCGCTGCTGGCGCTGCTGCACGGGCAGATCGAGCGCGGCTGGCACGGCTATGGGACGCGCTTCGCGGCTGGACAGGCCGTTCCGGACCGCCGCATCGACGCCCCCCTTTGGCAGGGCGAGGGGTTGCGCGGGCGCCGCCTGCTGATCTGGCGGGAGCAGGGCGTGGGCGACGAGATCCTGTTCGCCTCCTGCTACGCCGACGTGATCGCCTGGGGCGGCGGGCCGGTGACGATCGAGACCGACCGCCGGCTGGTGGGCCTGTTCGCCCGCTCCTTCCCCCGCGCGACGGTGCGGGCGCAGACGATCGATCCCGAGGGGCGGGAGACGGTGGTGCCGCCCGATTGCGACCTTCAGATCCCCGCCGGCTCCCTGCCGCTCCTGCTCCGCTCGACCCTCGGCGGATTCGACCAGACCGGCCCCTGGATGAGGCCGGACCCGGCGCGGGTGGCGCTGTGGCGCGAACGGCTGGACGCCCTGGGGCCGGGGCTGAAGGTCGGCATCGGCTGGCGTTCCCAGCTGATCACGCGAGAGCGCAAGGGCGCCTACACCACGCTGGACCAGTGGGGCCCGATCTTCGCGGTGCCCGGCGTGGTCTTCGTAAACCTGCAGTACGACGACTGCGCGGCGGAGATCGCGGCGGCGGAGGCGCGCTTCGGCGTGCGCATCCACCGCTGGGACGATTTGGACCTGAAGGACGATTTCGAAGGGGCGGCGGCCCTGACCGCGAACCTGGACCTCGTGATCTCGCCGGCGATGTCGGCGGGCGAACTCGCGGGCGCGCTGGGCGTGCCGGTCTGGCGCTTCGGCGCCCAGGACTGGACGCAGCTCGGCTGCGCTGTCCGCCCCTGGTTCCCGACCATGCGGCTGTTCCAGCCCCGGACCGGCGAAAGCTTCGATGACGTGCTGGCCCACATGGCCGCAACGCTCAAGACGCTCCGCGGGCCGCTGCCCGTGCCGACGGAGGCCGAAACGCCCACCCCCGATGCGCCCACCCTCAACGCCGAGGAATGGCTGACGCAGGCCATCGCCCTGCATCGGCGCGGCCATCTGGCCGACGCCATGACCGCCTACCGGAACGTCCTCAATCGCGACCCGGGCAACAGCGACGCGCTGCATCTGCTGGGCCTTGCCGCGCATCAGGCCGGCCGGCATGCGGAGGCGGAGACCCACATCGCCGAAGCCCTGCGGCTCGATCCGGACTTCCCCGCCGCCTGGAACCACCTGGGGCTGGTCCTTCAAGCGCTGGACCGCACGGACCGGGCGCGGGCCTGCTTCAGCCGCGCCCTGGCCCTGCGGCCGGACTTCCCGGAGGCGCTGACCCATCTCGGCCTCGGGCTCCACAAGCCGGCAAGCGTCGCCGCGGCCAAGCGCTGGCACCGGCGATCCATCGCGCTGGCTCCGGAAAACCCGGCGGCGCACACGAACCTCGGGCACGCCTGCGAGGTCGAGGGGCGCTTGGCCGACGCGACCATCCAGTACCGCAAGGCGCTGGCGCTGCGGCCGGATTCGGCGGAAACGCTCAACAATCTCGGCGCGATGGCGAAGGCGGACGACCGGATGGCGGACTCCCGCAAATACGTCCGGCGCGCCTTCCACACCGAGCCGGGATCGGCGCTGGCGGCCTGGAACCTGGGCCTTCTGCAACTGATGGACGGGAATCTGGACGCCGGCTGGACCGGTTACGAGCGGCGCTTCTCCGCGCGGCAGCTTCAGCGGGCGCGCCGCATTCCGCGCCCGTTCTGGCGCGGCGACGATCTCGCCGGCCGGCGCCTGCTGGTGTGGCCGGAACAGGGGCTCGGCGACGAGATCCTGTTCGCCTCCTGCTTCGACGGACTGAAGGATCGCGGCGGGCCGGTGGTGCTGGAATGCGACCGACGGCTGGTTCCGCTGTTCGCCCGCGCCTTCCCCTGGGCTCATGTGCGGGCGGAGTCCGTCAACCGGTCCGGCGGCGAGGCGATCGATTCCCCGGACTGCGACCTCCAGATCCCGGCCGGCTCCCTGCCCTCCCTGCTTCGCCGGCGACTGGACGCCTTCCCCACCCGCCCCGCCTTCCTGCACGCGGATCCGGCCCTGGCGGCGCTGTGGAAAGAGCGGGTGGACGCGCTCGGTCCCGGTCTGAAGGTCGGCATCGCCTGGCGCAGCCAAGTGGTCACCGCGCTTCGCCAGTCCGCCTACACACAGGTCGAGGACTGGTTCCCGGTGCTGGATCTGCCCAACGTCCAGGTGGTGAACCTGCAATACGGCGACTGCACTGCGGAGCTCGCCGCCGTCGAGCGGTCCGGGCGGCGGCTGCACGGCTGGGACGACCTGAACCTCAAGGACGATCTGGACGGGGTGGCGGCGCTGACGTCCGCCCTCGACCTCGTCATCCTCCCCGCGACCGCGGCGGGCGAACTGGCCGGGGCTCTGGGCGTGCCGGTCTGGCGCATTGGCGGTCAGGACTGGACGCAACTCGGAAGTGCGGTCCGCCCCTGGTTCCCGGCCCAGCGCCTGTTCCAGCCGAGCGTCGGCGAACCGCTCGCCGACGTCGTCGGCCGGATCGCCGCTCTTTTGGCCCGGATCACGGCACCGGCGACCCTGGCCGAAAGGCCGTAACCCCGCAAGGAAACTCCGCCGAACGGGGAATTCACGCAACGAATGGCATGTTTGGGTCTTATGCGACGTATTGTCCCACCCTCTATCGTTCGGTGCGGTGATTCCCCGTCTTTGGAGTACTAGGCTGAAAGTTTAGGGTTGTTTGGCGGCTCGTATGGGTGAACACTATGGTCTCCGGCCTGCCGGGCTTGGCAGGAGCCGGTTCGATCCGACGGAGAGCAGCCCATGCACACCGATGCTCGCCTATCTTCCCTGCAGGAAAAGCACCTTCGCCTCGACCGCGCGATCCTCGACGAGGAAAAGCGCTCCTGGCCTGATGAAAGCGCCATCAAGCGCCTGAAGCTTGAGAAGCTGCACATCAAGGAAGAGATTGATCGTTTGGCCAGAACCAGCCGCAGGGTGAATTAACACCCTAAAGAACTCCCCCACCGACGAGAAGCCAGGGGCGGTTTTCGCGGCCGTCCTTGGCTTTTTTTATTTTAAAATCCTGCCTTCTTGTCGGAATTCGAAAGAGTCCGCAGGCGGCGGGCGATCGCCTCCAACGCACTGGATAGGGAACTGCCGCGCGGCGGGACGATAAGGTCCATGCTGGGAAACCAGGGGCGCACGCAGGTGCCGAGGGCGGTCCAATCGCCCGCATGCCCGAACCGCCAGACCGGAACGCCGAGCGCGCCGGCCATCTCCCCCACCGAACTGGACGGCGCGATGACGAGGTCGAGCCCGGACATCAGGGCCGCCACCTCGTCAAGATCGTCCTTGAGGTCGATGTCCGGCCAGCGGTGGAGCGCGACCCCGAAGCGCCGCTCCGCGTCCTGAAGTTCCTGGACGCAATCGCCGTATTGCAGGTTGACGAAGGTCACGCCGGGGATGGCGAAGACTGGCCCCCAGTCGTCCAGCGTGGTGTAGGCACCGAGGCGCTCCGCCGTCATCAGCCCGCTGCGCCACGCGATCCCCACCCTCAGCCCCGTCCCGAGCGCGGCGAGCCGTTCCTTCCAATGACTCACGCGCTCCGGATCGGCGACGAGATAGGACCGCCGCGCCGGGAAATCGGCCAGCCGGGACCGGGTCCATCGGGGGAGGGAGCCCATGCCGGCGTGACGGTCGATGCCGGCGCAGGGCGCCTCCGGATCGGCGGGCGATGGCCGGACCTCGGCCGTAGGGAAAGACCGGGCGAACAAGGGAACCAGCCGCCGGTCGCATTCCACGATCACCGAGCCCGCCCGCGCGATCACCTCGGGCAGGCAGCCGGCGAACAGGATCTCGTCGCCGACCCCCTGCTCCCGCCACACCAGCAGCCTGCGGCTTGAAAGATCCTCCCCCCGCCATTCGGGAACGGGAAGAACGCGCGCCGCCCCGGCAAGCTCCCGCGCGCGGAAGCGGCCGTCGCAGTTCCTCCACCCCTCCTCCAGATCGCCACGGGCCAGAGCGAGCAGCCCTTTGTTGAAGGCGGCGGCGGGGTGGCCGGGCTCCAGCGCGAGGGCGCGGTCGCTCCACCGCTCGGCCTCGGCCATCTGGTCCATGCTCCGCAGCAGCCGGCCCAGGTTGGCAAGTCCGTCCGCAGCGTCCGGCTCCAGGGCGAGCGCCCGGTGCAGCGCATGGCACGCGCCGTTCAGCCGCCCGGCCCGGCGCAAGACCACGCCGAGGTTGAGCCAGCCGGTGCCCCGCGTCGGCGCGAGCGCCACGGCGCGGCGGTGGCGGGCCTCCCCCTCGTCCAGGCGGCCGAGTCGGGTCAACACGGCGCCCCAATTGTCGTGGGCCTCCGCCAGGGCCGGGTCGACCGCCGCGGCGCGGCCGTGGGCCGTCGCCGCGCCGGCAAGGTCATGCCCGGCCTCCAGAGCGTTCCCAAGATTGGTCAGGGCTGCGGCCGAGGACGGTTGCAGCGCGAGCGCCCGCCGGAATCGCCCGGCCGCGGCACTGGCCCGCCCCAGCGCCAAAAGGACGGTGCCGAGGCTGGCCTGCGCGGCGGCGTAGTCCGGCATCCGCGCGATGGCTTGGCCGATCCGCTCCGCCCCCATTTCGGAATCGCCGGTCTGGTGGGCGAGCAGCCCGGATAGGTGGAGCGCCACGGGATGGTTCGGCTGCGCCTGGAGCACCCGCTCATACAGCGGGGCAGCCTCGGCAAGGCGGCCGGCGCGATGGTGATCCGCCGCCTGCTCCAGCAGCCGATCGACCTCCGGCGCGGGAGTCGGGGCGGAAGCGGACACGCAACGGCGAAGCTGCTCCGCGATCTGGGGAAGCACGTCGCCCATGGACATGCCGGCCCGGGGCTGGAACAGCCGCATGGTCGGAAACCAGGGGCGCACGCCGGTGCCGAGCTGCGTCCAATCCTGGACCCCAAAGCGCCAAGCCGGCACGCCCAACGCCCCGGCCAGTTCCCCCGCCGACATCGCCGGCGAGATCACGAGGTCGAGATTGGCCATCAAGGCCGCGACGCCTTCGAAATCATCCTTCAGGTTCAGGTCGTCCCAGCGGTGGATGCGCACGCCGAAGCGCGCTTCCGCAGCCGCAATATCCGCCGCGCAATCGCCATACTGCACGGTGACGAAGGTGATGCCGGGCAACGCAAAGACGGGTCCCCATTGGTCCAGGGCGGTGTAGAGCGCCCTGCGTTCGCCGGTCATGAGCTGACTGCGCCACGCGATGCCGACCTTCAGCCCCGGCCCCAGGGCGTCCAGCCGCTTGCGCCACAGCGCCACCCGCACCGGGTCGGGAACCAGCCACGGCCGCGCGGGAAAGCGTTTCAGGTCGGGCCGCAAAAGGCGCGGCAGGCTGCCGGCGGCAATCTGGACGTCCACGTCGCGGGGATCGACCGTCGGCGCGCGGACCGTGGCGCCGGGGAACGACCGCGCGAACAGGGTGACAAGGCGCCGGTCGCACTCGATGACCAGATGCCCCGCGCGGTTCATCAGGTCAGGGTAGCAGGACGCGAGGAAAATCTCGTCGCCCACCCCCTGCTCGCGCCAGACGAGGAGGCGTGCGGACGCGACGTTCTCGCCACGCCACGTCCGCGCCGCGAAGCGCCGGGCATGGCCGCGGAACTGCGGGGTGTCAAAGCGCCATTCATGCTCCGCCCAGCCCTGGCGCAACACGCCGCCTTCCAAAAGCAAAAGCGCCAGGTTGTAGTGGGCGGTCGGCAGGTTCGGATCGGCCTGAACGGCCTGGAGATAGGCCTCCCTGGCCTCGTCCAAACGCAACTGGCGGGCATGATGCATGCCCAGGTTGGCGAGGGCTTCGGCCATGGCGGGCGCGCGGTCCAGCGCCCGCCGGTGACAGTGCAGCGCCTCCTCCACACGGCCGAGGCGGTCCAGGACGCTGCCGAGATGGCTCCAGGCCGCGGCCTGCTCCGGGGCGACGACGGTCGCGCGCCGCAGCAGGCGCTCGGCATCCGGCAGGCGCTCGCCCTCTTGAAGGATGGAGCCGAGATTGACCAGCGCGTCGGCGCCCGCCGGCGACAGGGCGAGCGCCCGGCGATGGCTGCGCACAGCCCCCTCCGCATCGCCGAGCCCGCCGCGCAGAAGCCCGAGATGCGTGTGCGCCAGCGCCACGGTGGGACGGAGCCGCAGGGCACGGCGGATGCTCCGCTCCGCATCCGGGGCGCTCCCCAGACGGCGCAGCAGTGCGGTGCGGTTCACCCAATGCTCCGCCGCGTCGGGCCGCGCCGCGATGGCGTGGCGTTGCGCGGCCTCCGCGGCGTCGAACCGGCCCAGCGCCTGCAGCGCGTCGGACAAGGCCGCGTGGGCGGCGGCGTTGCCTGGATCGCTGGCCGTCGCCCGCACAAGCGTCTCGGTCGCTTCCGTCGCTTCCCCCCGGCGCAGCAACAGAACGCCCAGCAGATGCAGCGCCACGCCATGCCCCGGCGCAGCGTCGAGAGCCGCGCGGCACAGCCGCTCCACCTCGTCCGCCTCGCCGGCCCGGTAACGGGCGACAGCGTCCGTGACAAGCGACTCCGCGTCCGCCGGCTCCACGTTTGCAGGCTCCGCGTTCGCTGGTTCCGATGCGGCGGGTGCATCGTGTGGTCGGAGCCGCTCCAACGCCCGCGCCATTCGGTGGAGGCTGTCGGCGAGCGCTTCCCCCTCGCATGGTTGGAACAGGCGTTGCGTCGGAAACCAGGGACGGACGGCGGTGCCGAGCTGTGTCCAGTCGACGAAGCCGAAGCGCCACACCGGCACGCCCAGCGCCCCGGCCAGTTCGCCCGCCGACATCGCCGGGGTGATGACCAAATCCAGGTTCACCGTCAGGGCCGCCGCCCCCTCGAAGTCATCCTTCAGGTTCAAATCGTCCCAGCAATGGATGCGCGGGCCGAAGCGCGCCTCCGCCGCCGCGATCTCCGCCGCGCAATCGCCGTATTGCAGGTTCACGAAGACCAGCCCCGGCACGGCGAACAGGGGCGCAAAGGCGTCCAGGGTGACGTAGGCGGCCTTGCGGTCGGTCGTCATCATCTGGCTGCGCCACGCGATGCCGACCTTCAGCCCCGGCCCCAGGGCCTCCACCCGCTCCCGCCACTGCTCCACGCGCTGCGGATCGGGAACGAGCCATGGACGGTCATGGGGAAAGGCGGTGATCGTCGGGCGCAGTAGGCGCGGCAAGGCACCAGCCGCGATGTGGGCGTCGCAGTCCAAGGGGACGATGGTCTCCCGCCCCTCGGCGTCGAGCGATTCCGGACGCACGGTGGCGTCGGGGAACGACCGGGCGAACAGGCTGACGAGGCGGCGATCACACTCGATCACCAGATGGCCGATCACCAGATGGCCGCCCTTCAGATGGCCGCCCATCAGATGGCCGCCCATCAGATGGTCGGTGTGGCCGGCCAGCGCCGGGAAGCAGGAGGCGAACAGAATCTCGTCGCCCACGCCCTGCTCCCGCCAGACCAGCAGGCGTTTGCCGGGCATGGGCTCCCCCTGCCAGACGGGAGCGTCGATGGCCCGGTCCTGATACCCCTTGGCGCGGAAACGCCAGGCGTAGTCGTCCCAACCAATGCCAAGCTTGCCCTTGGCCAGAGTGACGAGGGCGAAGTTGAGATGCGCCGCGCCCAGCGACGGGTCGGCCTCGATCGCGCGCCGCAGGGAGACTTCCGCTTCCTCGACGCGGTTGCTCTGCCACTGAAGCATGCCAAGGTTGGCGTAGGCTTCCGCATGCCGGTCATCAATCGCCAAGGCCGCAAGATGGGCAGCCTCGGCCTCCGCTATCTGGCCGAGCATATGGAGCGCCAGCCCCAGTCCGGTCAGCGCACCCGTGTGGGACGGCGCCAGTTGGATCGCGCGCCGATGCAGGCGCTCCGCCTCCGCCCACCGGTCCAGATCCTGCACCGCCACGCCAAGGCTGGTGTACGCGTCGGAGAAGTCCGGTGACGACGCAATGGCCATGCGGTGCAGCCGAAGCGCCTCATCATGCCGCCGGCAGTTCTTGCAGACATTGCCGAGATTGTTCAGCGCTTTCTCGTATTCCGGCCGGATGAGAAGGGAGCGGCGATACACCCGCATCGCCTCGTCCGGGCGCGCCAGGCTTTCAAGGCTGGTGCCGAGGTTGTTGAGCGCCACCGCGTGGCTTGGGCTCAGCGCCAGACAGACGCGCAGGGCCACCACGGCCTCGTCGTTGCGGTCGAGTTCCGCAAGCACCATCCCAAGGTTGTTCCATGGGCCGCTGAGGTGCGGCTCCCCCGCCAGGGTACGCCGGTAGCAGGCCGCGGCAGGCTCGAAGCGGCGCAGGCCCTGCCACGCGCTGCCAAGCGCGAAATGAAGGCGCGAATGCGCAGGGTTGGCGGCAATGGAGGGCCGAAGCACGGCCGCCGCCTCGTCGTAACGGTGCTGCTCGTTCAGGAGCGTGCCCAACTCCAACGCGAGTTGGGCGTCGCCGGGGGTGTCGGACAGGGCGCGCCGAAGGCAAAGCTCCGCATCGGGATGATCCAGCGACCGCATCGACAACGCCAGGGCTCGCCATGCCCCGGCATGATCCGGGGACGCCGTGACGACCGCATAGAAACAGGCCGCCGCCTGCTCCAATCGCCCCATGCGCTCGTGCATGCGGCCAAGGTTGTAACGGGCACCGATGCTGCCGGGATCGAGCCTGTGCGCCTCGTCGTAGACCGCCAGGGCATCCGCGAAGCGGTCTTGAGCCTCGAAAACGGTTCCGAGATTCACCAGCGCGTCGGCGTAGCCGTCCTGCAAGCGGGTGGCTCGGCGATAAGCCTCGATGGCCCCCTCGAACTGCCCGGCATCGGCCAGAATGTTGCCCAGGCTGTTGTAGGCCCCGGCGAAGTCCGGACGGGCGGCGAGCGCGCACCGGACACGCCCCAGGGCCATGGCCGGCTGGCCCGCCTGATGCCGCAGGATACCCGACAGATGCAGGGCGTCGACGTGTTCGCGCTCCACGCCGAGAATTTCGGCGTAGAGTCGTTCCGCCTCGTCAAGCCGGCCCATCCGATGGTGCGCGATGGCCAGATTCAGCGCATCGTCCAAGCACTCGGTCATGGGCGTCAAATCCGTCGATCCGGCAGGACGTCCGGTCTCGGCATCCGTTACGGTGCCGGATCGTTGGAGGAATCGCCCCCCACGCCGCGCGCCCCGTCGTCGGAGGCATCGAGCCCGCCCTTGAACATCTTCCGGCACAGTTTCAGGGCGCGGTAGTAGTTCCGGGCCTCCACCAATTGCTCGATCTCGTCGAGATCCTTGCGGCAGTCGGGGCGTGCCTCGCGCGTTTCGGCCAGGATCGAGGCGAAGCGCTGCAGGTTCAGCACCGCGTCTTCCGGGAAGATGTAGACGAGCTGGATGACGAAGTAGAGCTTCTTCTCGATGCAGTCGATCTGCTCTTCCTTCAGCACCTCGCGACCGCGCAGGAAGTTGGCGGTGTTGTAGAGGAAGAACGAGCCCGGGCGATCGCCGGCGCCGATGACGGCACCGTTGATGATGACTTTTTCGTTGGGACGGAGGACGAACTTCAGAGGCATGGAAACGGACCCGGTCTTTGCTGTGCGGCGCATGGCACCGGGGGCCGAGCCCCGGCGCGCCGAGCGCCAAATGGAACGGGCGGCGGCTTGCGCCGCCGCCCGCCGGGCGTGATCCTACCCGAAGTCCCTGGCTTAGAACAGGCGCAGGATGGACTGCTGCGACTGGTTGGCCAGCGAGAGAGCGATGGTGCCGAGCTGCTGACGGGTCTGCAGCATCAGCAGGTTGGCGCCTTCCTCGTTCTGGTCGGCCAGCGTCAGCTTGCTGGCACCTTCCTGCAGCACGTCGCTGAACTCCTTGGTGAAGTTCTCGCGGGTCGTGATGACGTTCAGGTTGGTCGACAGCGTCTGCGAGGCCGAACGCAGGTTCTGCTTCGCATAGTCGATGCCGGAGACCGCCTTGTCGATGTCCGAGCGGTCGGTCCAGTCGTTCTGCGCGTAGTCAATGCGCAGGCCCTGGCCGCTGGTCGTCAGGTTCTGCGCCTTCACCGTGATCGCGTTGGTGTTGCGCTCGTTCAGCTGGACGCTCAGGTCGTTCGACGTGTTGGCGTCGGTCACCTGCACCGTCACCAGGTTCGCCGCCGAGTTGGCCGAGGCGGCCTGCTTGATGGTCTTCTGGTCGACGTTGAAGCGCACCGTGCCGGTGTCGAACGCGAAGGCGTTCTCGCCCTGCGACAGCTTGCCCTCGCCGCGGTTGGCCATGCCGTCGCGGGTCTGGGTGGCGCCGCTGAGGTTGGTCACGCTGATCTGGATGTCGACCTTCTTCTCGATGGTCGAGATGCCGTTGCCGCCGTTGGCGGCCTGCTCCAGCAGCTTGCGGTCGACCGTGAAGGAGACGATCGTGCCCGAGGCGAAGCTCTCGGAGATGCGCTTGGTCAGGGCGTTTTCCTGGGTCGCCTTGACCGTCATCTCACGGGCGGAGTTGGACGCGGTGGCGCCCGACAGGGTGATCGTGCCGCCGGTCGAGTTGACCGTCACCGAGGCCACGTCCTTGCCGCTCAGGCGGCCGCCGGAGGTGGTCAGCGCGTTGTTGATCGAGGCCTTCAGCTGGTTGGCGATGTTGATCCGGGCCGTCTGGCCGGTGGCGACGTCGCCGGCGGTCGTGGTGTAGGTGAAGGTCTGGTCTTCGACCGTGATGGTGAAGCTGTCGCCCGCCTCGATCGTGCCGCCGATCTGCACGTTGGTGACCTGGGCGGTGCCGCTGGTGGCCGCCCGGGTGGTGTTGGCGGCGATGGTCTGGCTGTTGTCGAAGTACTTGATCGTGCGCGATTCGTTGCCGTCGGTCACGATGAACGAGCGCTCACGGCCAGCCGCGCCGCGCACCTCGATCTGCACGTCGGAGAAGCTGCCCTGGGTGGTCGCCATCGTGCCGGACAGCTTCAGGCCGACCAGGCCGTGGTCCATTTCGGCGCTGTTGATGTCGCCGGCCGCACCCTCGATGGAGCCGTCGCCCTTGACGCGGACCGTGTAGGTATCGGCCGCCACCACGTTGGTCACGCGGGCGTTCTCGATGCCCTGGATGGTGTTCACCGCCTGGCGCGAGGAGCTGGTCGAATCCATGCGCAGGCCGTTGCCGGCCAGCAGGTTCTTGCCACCGTAGGCGCTGTCACCGGCCAGCTTGTCGATCTGGTCCTTCAGCGAGTTGAACTGCGAGGCCAGCGTCTTGCGGGTGGCCACCGAACCGGCGTCGGTGCCGAGCGCCGCATACGCGGCGGTCGTCAGACCGCGGGCCTGTTCGATCATGTTGTCGATGGAGCTGAGGCCCTTGTCAGCCGCCTTGATGGTGCTGATCGCCTGGCCCATCGTGTCCTTCAGCGCGGTCAGGTCGCCGGCGCGCTGGTTCAGGCCCTTCGCCGCGAAGAAGGCGGTCGGGCCGTCGAGGGCGGTGTTGATCTTGTTACCGGTCGCGAGGACGTTCTGCTTCGACGCGATCTTTTCCTGGACGCCCTGCAGCTGCAGCAGGTTCGTGCGCATCGACGCAGAGAGGGAGATGTCGCCAACAGCCATGGTAGTCACTCCTTTTGGAGGATTTCGGTCCGGCCCGACGTTTTCGGGCGGAGAGGGACTAATTCCCTTGGGACTACGCTAGGCAAAAAGCGGGCCAGTTCAAAATTGCCGCCCGCCCGTGGTAATTCCTTCCTCCCGGCAGAATAAGGCCGGCAAATTTTGCCTAGAGGCCGGCAGAAGTTGCCGGGTCCCCGGCACCCTTTGCCTCCCGCCGGGTGCGATCGGCAGAATCTGCCGGGTCCCCGCCGGTGCCCAGCCGCATGGCTTCGCACACGGCAAGCGGGCCGGTCGCCACCGCCGCACTTCCCCAGGACCAGCCGACGCCGAAGCCCGACAGCAGCAGCCGGGACGGGCCGGCCCGCAACGCTCCGCCGAGTTCCGACGCGAGCGCCAGCGGGATGGAGGCGGAACTGGTGTTGCCGTAGCCGGCCAGCCCCAGAACCGTCTGGGCGGGCGTGGCGCCGAGCTTCTGCGCCAGATGGCGGATCATCTGCGCGTTGGCCTGATGCAGGACGAGGTGGTCCACCGCCTCCATCCCCCAGCCCGCGAGGTCCAGCGCCGCTCGGACGTTGCCCGGCACCTCCCGGAGCGTGAAGGCGAAGACCTGCGTGCCGTCCATGAACAGGTGTGCCGGCGCCTCGGGCTCGCGCATCCCCCCGCCGGCCACGGTCAGGTAGGGCGCACCGGCGCCGTCGCTGCCGAGCGCGAAAGCCATGGGCGCAGCACCGTCGTCGGCTTCCAGCGCCGTGGCCGCGGCGGCGTCGCCGAACAGGGGCGCCACCGCGCGGTCGTCGGGGTCGAGCACGCGCGAGGTGGTGTCGCCCGCGATCAACAGCGCCCGACGCCCACCGGCCGCCTTGAGCATCGCCGCGGCCGTCCACAGGCCGTAGACGTAGCCCGAACAGCCGAGCGTCAGGTCCAGGACGGCCGCCCCCTTGCCCAGCCCCAGCCGTTGGTGCAGCAGAAGGCCCGTTCCCGGCATGATGCGGTCGTGGGTCTGGGTGACCATGACCAGCAGGTCGACGGAAGCCGGGTCCCACCCTATCCCGTCGAGCAGGCGCCGCGCCGCGGCCTCCGCGAGGTCGGAGGTGCATTGGTGCGGGGGCACGAGGTGCCGGGCCTCGATCCCCGTCGCCTTGGCGATCTTGCGGGCGGCATCCTCGCCGAAGCGGGCGGCCAGATCCTCCACGGTCTCGCGCCGGTCCGGCACGCAGGCGACGACCCCCTTCAGCCCGACGCCCTCGATCACGCTGGCGACCATGGGGTGCTCCTTCTCTCGGCGTCAGCCGGTGATGCCGCCATCCACCACGATGGTCTGGCCGGTGATGAAGGCGGCACCGTCGCCCAGCAGGAAACGGACCACGGGCACCACGTCGGCCACCTCGCCCAGCCGGCCGAGCGGCGTGCGGCGCACGATCTGGTCCCGCTGCCCCTCCGCCAGGGTGCCGGACATCTCCGTGGTCAGATAGCCCGGCGCCACCGAATTGACCGTCACCTGAAGCCGCCCGACCTCGCGCGCCAGCGCGCGGGTCAGCCCGTCCAGCCCGGCCTTGGACGCCGAATAGGCCGCAAGGCCGGTGTAGCCGCGCTGCCCGATGATGGAGGAGATGTTGACGATCCGCCCCGGCCCCCGCTTCAGCAGCTTGGCGCGCAGGAAGGCACGGGCAACCTGGATTGCGCCGGTGAGGTTGGTCTGGATGACCTCCTCCACATCGATCTCCGGGAAGGTGGCGAGCACCCCTTCCCGGGCGATGCCGGCGTTGTTGACCACCCCCCACAGCGGCGACGCCCCGCCCCACTCGACCGCCGCGTCGATGAAGGCGCGCACCTCCGCCCCGTCGCCGACGCGGCAGGGCTGCCAGAACAGGTCTGGGCCGGCCAGCCGCTCCAGCGCCTCGCTGCCGGAGCGGCTGCAGGTGGACACGCGGTAGCCGTCGGCCAGCAGCGCTTCCACCAGCCCGAGGCCGAGCCCCCGGCTGCCGCCGGTGACGATGACGTGACGCTTGGTGTCGGTCATGCGGTCCCTTCCCGCTTCTTCTTGCCCGCCGAACCCAGCGGGATGCGCTCCACCAAGGTGAGAATCCGGGGCCGCGCGGCCGCCGGGAGGGCGCCCATCGCTTCGCGGATGGCGGCGCGCAACGCGGGCTCTTCCGCGCCGGGCTGCGCGACGATGGAGGCGGTCAGGATGTGGCCGGTGATCGGGTTGGCCACCGCCTGCACCAGCGCGTCCTGCACGCCGGGCACGGCCAGCAGCGCCTGCTCCACCGCCTCGGGCGAGACCTTCACGCCGCCGACGTTCACCCGGCCGTCCAGGCGCCCGGCGAACAGCACGCGGTCTCCCCGGACCTCCACCACGTCGCCGGTGGACAGCCACGGTCCGGCCGGAGCCTCCGCGCCGTCGTAGCCGAGCATGGCGCGGGGGCTGGCGACCTCCAGAACGCCGTCGCGGACGCGCAGCCGCACGCCGTCCACCGCCGTCTCCAGCCACGCCGCCGGGAAGCCGGCGCGCCCGTCGGTGACGGCGAACAGCGCCCCCGCCTCGGTCGAGGCGTAGATGTGCCGGATCTTCGCCGGGGGAAACCGCTCCGCCAGCCGGTCGAGCAAGGGCTGATCCGCCGCCTCCCCGCCCAGCGTGATGGAGGCCAGCGGAGGCTGCTCCCCGCCGAGGGTCAGGAGAAAAGCGCGCCAGAAGCTGGGCGTTCCGCTGACGTGGGTAACGCCGTGCTCCAGTGCCGCAAGGGCGAGGTCGGCCGCTCCAGCACCGGGCACGGTGACGAGGGTCGCTCCGGAGGCCAGCGCGGTCAGGATGACCTGAAGGCCGGCGAAGGCCGCCGGCTCGTAGGTCAGCAACCAGCGCGCACCCGGATCGCCGGTGCCGCGCAGCCGGCCGCACAGCTTTTGGAAGTCGTGCCGCGCGCGCTTCGGCGTCCCAGTCGTGCCGGAGGTCTCCAGCAGCACCGCAAAGCCGGGCGAGGCCGGCGTTGCGTCTTCAGCGACGGCGCATTCACCGACGGGGCCGGGAAAGCGTGTCAGGAACAGTTCGACGCCGGCCCGCTCGGCGGCCACCAGGGCGGCCACGACCGTGGACACGCGATTGCCCGCCACCGTCGCGCGACCGGCGGTCCGGCGAAACTCCGCCTCAAGCCCGGCGGCGCGTGCGGCGATGTCGATCCAGGAGAGGGAGGCGCCGCCTTCGATCAGACGGAAGCTGGGTATAATCCAGGGCGGCGGGGCGGCCGTCATGCCGCGCCGACGGGCGTGTCGGAGCGGTAGAGCGCGGCGAGTTCGCCCACCGTCGTGAACTGGATGAAACCGGCGCGGAAGGGGTCCTGCCCTGTGCGCTGCTCCAGCACCACAAGCAGCGTGGCGAGGTCCAGGGAGTCGATCGGCAGGTCGCCGCCGAGAAAGCGCGTGTCCGGCCCGATGACCGGCAAGCTCTCCCCCTTGTCGGAGGCGATGCGGGCAAGCTCTTCGGCGATCAGGGCAAGCATGGAGTCGGTCATTGGCAATGGGCGTTGGGAGAATCGCAGCGGGAGAGGAAATCGCGCAGGAGGGTCGTGACGGGGGTCGCAGCCTCAATATGCGGCAAGTGCCCTGCCTTGTCGAAGACATGAAACGGGGCGGAGGGCGGCAGCTGGTCGCGGGACGGCGGCGGGATGACGCGGTCGTCGCGCCCCCACAGCAGTTGGATGGGCATGGCGAAGGCCGTCCAGTCTACGGGCCGCCAGCGCTCCGCCGCGTCGGCGAAGGAGCCCGCGATGATCCGATCCAGCGCCGCGCGCCGGGCCGGATCGGCGGCCTGGGCGTGCAAATCCTCGCCGATGCGTTCCGCCAGCGGCGAGGGCTGGGCGAACAGGTGGGCGGCGCAGGCTTCTCCCTCCGCCACCGATCCCAGGGTGGTGACGCGCCGCAGGAAACCCAGGTCGAAATCGGGGCCGATCCCGGCACCGGCGATCAGTGACAGGCTCGCCACCCGCTCCGGGGCGTGGCGCGCCAGTTCCAGCGCGACGAAGCCGCCCATGGAGTGGCCAACCGCATGAACGCGCGGGATTTCCAACGCGTTCAGCAGCCGCACCAGCCATGGCGCGAAGCCGCCGACCCGCCCGTCCCCGACGTCGAGAGTCGAGCCGCCATGCCCCGGCAGGTCGACCGCCAGCACCCGGCGCCGGGCGCCGATCGGCGAGAGCGTGTATTGCCAGGTCAGCGAATCCCCGGCGAAGCCGTGCAGCAGCAAGGCCGGAACGCCACCGTGCCCGAGCGACAGGTAGGCGGCGGGGCCGCCTTCGATGTCGGCCCGCGCGCGGCGGAGACGGCCGACGGGTCCAAGCGAATTGCTGTCGGTCGGATTGATCTGGGGCACGGGAGATCAGGCTTCGACGGCAACGCCGGCCAGTTCCAGCAGGTCGTTCACAGTCTTCGCCTTGGCCAGCTTTTCGCCCGCGACGACGAGGCCCAGCTTCTCGTCCACCAGCGCGATGAAGCTGATGACGGCCAGCGAATCCCAGTTGTCGAGGGAGTCCAGCGCCTCCGCCCCGGTCAGGGTGCCGGCGTCCAGTTCCAGCATCTCGTCGAGGGCGAGCAGAAAGTCCTTGCGGTCCATGGAAATAACTCCGTGTCAGTGAAGCGTGTTCTGACGCACGCTGCGGTTGATGTCGGCCCAATCGGGATGCTGACGCAGGAGATTGCAACAATCCTGCCAGCCGAAGTCGGGCTGTTCGGGAAGAAGCGCTTCCAGCAGGCGCCGGACGAGGGCGAGGTCGCTCGGCTCGTCCACGCACCAGCGCTGCTCGACCGGCTCGCCGTCCGGCTGGACGGGATGGCCGAGGCGGAAACGCTCCGGGCGGCGGTAGAGATGGGCGGTGACGTGCTCCCGCTCGGCCGGGTCGGTCGCGTTGGCGGCGGCCTCGTCGAGCGCGGCGCGGGAGAAAGCCTCCGCGTCCAGCCCGCGCGGGAAGCGCGTCACGTCGAGGTGCAGGTAATCGACCGGCGGGTCGGCGTCCAGGAAGGCCGCGACAACGCGGTCCACCAGCTCCGGGTCGATCAGCGGGCAGTCGGCCGTGACGCGGACGACCACGTCGGCGTCCGCCATCGCAGCGGCCCCGGCGAAGCGCGACAGCACGTCATGCTCGCTGCCCCGGAAGACCGGCACGCCGAGGACGGCGGCAAGCTCCGCCACCGGATCGTCGGTGGCGTTCACGGTGGTCGCCAGCACCAGCCCGTCGAGACGGCGGCAGCGGGACAGCCGGCCCAGATGGTGCGCCAGCAGCGGCTTGCCCGCCGCCTCCATCAGCACCTTGCCGGGCAGGCGGGTCGAGGTCATGCGCGCCTGCGAGATGCAGACGACGCGGGGCTTGGCAGTCTTCGTTCCAGAAGTCTTCGTTCCAGGGGTCATGAGCCCTCCGGCAGCAGCATGTCCCAGCGCAGCGGCTCGCCGCGCGACAGCGCGCGGGCGGTCCGGCGGCCGAGGACGGCGGGAAGATGCTTCGGCTCCATGCCGAAGCCGGGACGGATGGAGCGGACGTTGGCCGGGGTCAGCGGCGCCCCCGCCGGCACGTCGGCCACGACGTAGAGCGACCGGCGGTAGTCGCGCCCACCCGCCTCGCTCGGCTCCACGCCGTAATGGACGCGGCCCAGCGCCGCCCAGGCGGTGCGGACGGACTCGGCCATCGCCTTGAACTCGGCGGGCTCCAGGGAGAAGGCGCTGTCCACCCCGCCCTCGGACCGGGACAGGGTGAAATGCTTTTCGATCACCACCGCCCCCAGCGCCGCCGCCGCCACGGGCACGGCGACGCCATGGGTGTGGTCGGACAGGCCCACGCCAGCCCCGAACGCCTCCGCCAGATGGGGGATGGTGCGCAGGTTGCAGTCTTCCGGCGGGGTGGGATAGCCGCTGACGCAGTGCAGCAGGACCAGCGGAACGTTGCCCGCCGCCTCCACCGCTTCCCCCACCTCGCCCAGCGTGGCGAGGCCGGTGGACATGATCAGCGGCCTGCCCGACCGGGCGGCGCGGCGGATCAGCGGCAGGTCGTTCAGCTCGAAGGAGGCGATCTTGAAGGCCGGCGCGTCCAGCCGCTCCAGCACCTCCACCGCCGTTTCGTCGAAGGGGGAGCTGAAGATGGTCAGGCCGATGGCGCGGGCGTGGGCGAACAGGGGCTCGTGCCATTCCCAGGGGGTGTGCGCCTCGCGGTAGAGGTCGTGCAGCGTGCGCCCCTGCCATAGCCCGCCCTCCAGCCGGAAGCCGGGGCCGTCGTGGTCGATGGTGATGGTGTCGGCGGTGTAGGTCTGAAGCTTCACCGCGTCGGCGCCCGCCGCCTTCGCGGCGTCGACCAGCGCGAGCGCGCGGCCGAGGTCGCCGTTGTGGTTGCCCGACAACTCGGCGATCAGATAGGGCGGGTGGCTGGGGCCGATGGGGCGGCCCCCGATGACGACGTCGCGCGGCACGGGGCGGGTTCTCGGACTGGTGGTTGCGGCCACTTTGCCACGGCTTGGGTTAACAGGTATTAATTTTGTGCGGGTTCGGTTTCGTGTGCATGCAGAGGGCGCAGCAGGTCGCGGGCCTCCTCGCCATAGGCCAGCAGGCGGGCGGTGCAGCGGTGGCGGTCGCCGACCGTCTCGAACCGGATGCGCGACAGCTCGGACTGGCGGGCGCGCGTCTCGGGATCGGCGAACAGGGCGGCGGCGCGCTCCACGAAGGCGGCGTTGTCCGGCACCGGGATGCCCGCCCCCGCGACGCTCGCCACGTCGCCCCAGGCCAGCGTCACCACGGGCAGCCCTTCCGCGATGGCGTAGGCGGCGCTGCCCCCGCCGCCCTGGCGGGACGGGTTGAGGTAGGCGTGGCTGCGCCGGTAAAAGGCGCGGATGTCCGTCAGATGGCCGAGGCTGCGCATGCGCGTGGCGTTGCGCGTGGCGGCAAGGCGTTGCGGAAGCTGCTCCGCCGCGCCGGCGAAGGCGATGACGGCACCGGGGCAGTGGTCCAGGATCCGGTCGGCCAGATCCAGGAACTCCGCCGTCACCTCCAGGTCGAGGCGGGTGCCGACCACCGCGAAGACGAAGGGCGCGTCGCCCAGCCCGAAGTCGCCCGCGTCGCCCGCCGTCGGCGGCGGGGAGAAGCCCAGCGTGAAGGGCCGGAAGCGCCGCGCAAAGGGTTCCCGGTAAAGCGCCGGCATATGGTCGGTGTGGTTGCCCTCCTCGTAGCCGAGCACGAGGTGGGCGAGCGAGATGGTCATGCCGGAGGTGGTCGGCAGGCACACCACGGGCCGCGCGTCGGTGTCGGCGTACAGGTCGCCCACGACGTTGGCGCCGCCGAAGCACACCAGCAGGTCCGGGTCATAGCCGTCGATGGCCTCGACGATGGCGGACAGCTTGTCCCGCGAGAAGGCCCGGTCGGTGAAGGACGCCACCTTGACCTGCCGCCCGAACATGCGCAGGGCCAGCACGCCTTCGTAGGACTCGACCATCTCGGCGGACATGGGCGGGATGAACAGGTTTTCCACCCGCAGGGGCATGGTGTTGCAATTGATGATGGCGACGTCGAGCCCGAAGTCGTCCTGCAGGCGGCTGGCGTAGTCGAAACAGTCGCGGGTCGGCTGGTGCTGGTCGTTGGTGAACTGGTTCGTCAGGACCGCCACCTTGCGGATCGGCCCGTCGCGCGGGATGTGGCACGCCGGCACGACGCCCCAGCGCCGCGCCACCGCGCGCACCAGCTCCTCGTAGAAGCGGAACAGGTCGCAGACGCCGAAGCTGGCCGCCTTTTCCGGTGCGGCGGCGCCCAGGAAGAGCTGCCGCGCGATGCACCAGTAGGTGTAGTGCATCAGCTCCGGCCCCACCCGCTCCCCGCCCAGCAGCAGGTAGTGCAGGATGCGCTCGTAATGGTAGAGGTCGCCGGTCAGCTGGAACAGGACCGAGTGCAGCAGCACCGTGTCGCCGGCCGGGGCGCTCCGGCGCAGCCGTTCGGCAATGGCGCGGCGCGTTTCGGCGTCCAGGTCGCGGCGCAGCGCATCGCACTGGGCCGTCAGGGCGTTGATCCGGTCGGCGTTGAACTGGCGGTCGGCCAGGAAGCCCAAAAGGGTGGCGGTCTGTGCCTCGACGATGCCGGACATTGTTGTTCTCCGCGCCTTCCGCGTGCTGCCTGTCGATTCCACCCCTGATAGGTCCGGCATGGTTAAGGATTCGAGAATGCGGACACGCCCGCCCGGCGGGCCGGAAATCGCTTTCCTAGCCACGGCGGGGCGGTAAAGTCGTCGTCCGACAACGAAAAATATCGGGAGGGTTCCCCATGCTCCGTTTCACCCGCCGGATCGTCCTGGCGCTTTGCCTCGCCGCCGCGCCGGTGGCCGCCATGGCCCAATCGGCCGCGCCCGCCGCGCAGCAGCCGGCGGCCTCGAAGCTCGACTCGATCCTGGCGTCCGGCGTGCTGCGCGTCGGCATGACCGGCGACTACAAGCCCTTCACCTACCTGAACCCGACGACCCAGGCCTTCGAGGGCATCGACGTCGATCTGGCGCAATCGCTCGGCAAGGCGCTGGGCGTGAAGGTTGAGTTCGTGAAGACCAGCTGGTCGACCCTGATGGCCGACCTTGATGGCGACAAGTACGATGTCGGGGTCGGCGGCGTCTCCGTGACGCTGGAGCGCCAGAAGAAGGCCTATTTCTCCGACCCGATCATGCGCGACGGCAAGACGCCGATCACCCGCTGCGAGAACAAGGACCGCTTCCAGACCATCGCCGACATCGACAAGCCCGGCGTACGCCTGATCGTCAACCCCGGCGGCACGAACGAGAAGTTCGCCAAGGCCAACGTCCACACCGCCTCCGTCGAGGTCTTTCCGGACAACGTCTCGATCTTCGAGCAGATCGTCCAGGGCAAGGCGGACCTGATGATCACCGACGCGGTGGAGACGAAGCTCCAGCAGAAACTGCACCCGGAGCTGTGCGCCGTGCACCCGGACCAGCCCTTCGACTTCTCGGAGAAGGCGTATCTGCTGCCGCGCGACATGCCGCTGAAGCAGTTCGTGGACCAGTGGCTGCGCCGCGCGCAGATGACCGGGGAGCTTCAGGCGGTCAACGACCACTGGCTGAAGTAGCCGCCACCCGCTCCGCCAGGGCCGCCGTCACGTCGCGCGCGACGGCGGCCCAGTCGCCGGGGTGCTTCTGCCGGAACAGGCGGGCGGTAGGGTACCAGGGGCTGTCGTCGCGGTCGAGCAGCCAGCGCCAGTCCGGGACGTAGGACAGCAGCACCCACACCGGCACGCCCAGCGCCCCGGCCAGATGCGCGGTCACGGTGCAAGAGGTGACCACCACGTCCAACGCCAGGATCGCCGCCGCGTTGTCGCGGAAATCCACGATGTCCTGACCGAGGTCGATGAAGGACGCCGGCAGGACCCGCCCGGCCAGCGCGTCCCGGCCGGGGCCGAACTGGAGCCCGAACACGCGGCACCCTGCCACCTCCAGCACCGGCAGCAGGGGCTCCAGGCCCGGCGAGCGCTCCCGGTCGCCGGCGAAATTCGGGTTGCCGGCCCACACTAACCCGATCTTCAATTCCGGTCCGGCCAGCCGCTCCCGCCAGGCCGCCGCCCGCTCCGGCTCCACGCTCAGGTAGGGAACCTCGGCCGGGATGCTGTCCAGCGTGGTGCCGAAGGCGCGCGGCAGGCTCAGCAGCGGGCAGTGCAGGTCAAAGGCGGGCAGCGCCTCCCCGCGCGCGAAAACCCGCTCGACGCCCGGCAGCGACTGGAGCAGGGGGACGAGGTCCGCGCCGGCCTCCAGCAGCACGCGGGCGCCCCGGCAGGCCACCATCGGGGCGTAGCGGACGAACTGGATGGCGTCGCCGCGCCCCTGTTCCTCGTGCAGCAGGATGGTGCGCCCCGCGATGTCCTCCCCCTGCCAGAGCGGCTGGGAAAACCCGCGCGGCTTGGTCGGAAAACCGGGGGCGCTCCAGCGCGCCTCGTAATCCTCCCACCCCTCGGGCAAGCGGCCGGCCAGCAGGCGGGTGAGCGACCGGCTCCACCGCGCGTCGGTGCTCTCGGGGCGGGCGTGGAGGGCGCGGTCGTGCAGGGCAAGGGCCGTGTCGATCTCCCGCCGGCCGCGCGCGCCCTTCGCGAGGCCGCTCAGCGCTTCCGCCGATGCGGGGTCGAGCGCCAGCGCGCGCCGCAAGGCCCTTTCCGCCGCGTCCTCCCCGCCGGCGTCGGACAGCGCGTGGGCGAGGTTCACATGGACATTGGCGTCCTGCGGCAGAAGCCCCGCCGCCCGGCACAGCGCGTCCAGAGCGTCCAAATCCTTGGCCTGCTGCAAGGCGACGCCGAGGTGGTGCCACGCCTCCCCAAGGTCGGGGCGGAGGCGGACGGCGTGGCGGAGCGCGGCGACCGCTTGGGCGCCCCGCCCGGTCCGGCGCCCCAGGATGCCGACCTGGGCAGTGGCCTCGCCGTGGTCGGGCTGGATGACCAGCGTGCGGCGATAAGCGGCCAGGGCGCGCTCATTCCGGCCGCACCGCCGGTCGAGCTGGGCGAGCGGAAAGGACAGCGCCGCCGAATCGGGACAGAGCGCCAGCGCCGCGCAATATTCGTCCGCCGCCGCCGAAAGATCGCCTCGCGCCTGATGAAGCTTGGCGAGGTTGGCGCGGTACTCGGCCACGTCGGGCCGCACCGCCACGGCCTTCCCGATCAGCGCGACCGCCTCGTCCAGCCGTTGTCCTTGCGCGCACAGCAGGCCATGCAGGTGGAGAGCGTTCGGCTCCTCCGGAACGGCGTCGAGGATGCGGACGTACAACTCCTCCGCCTCCTCCAGCCGGCCCGCGGTGTGGAGGTCGAGCGCCAGGGCGAGCGCCTCGTCGAGCGTCGCCACGACGCCGGCCCTCTCAGGTGTCGCGGCCGCCGATCACGCTGGCCGCGACGGCCAGGCTTTCGGGCGTGCCCATGTCGATGAAGCGGGCCTTGGCGATGTGGGCGTTCAGCGTGCCCGGCGGCGCCTTGTGCAGCACGTCGCGGGTGAGCGACCCGGCGTCGGCAGCCACCAGCCGGTCGAGGAAGGCGGCGGAAAACAGATAGACCCCGGCGTTGATGACGCCGCGTCCGGGTTCCTTGTCGGAGAAGCGGCGGACACGGCTGTCCGGACCGACCTCGACCCGGCCGAATCGAGCGGCATCCTCCACCTCCACGCAGAGGACAGACGCCTCCGCCCCCGATAAGCGGTGCGAGGCCACGAAGGCGCGCAGGTCCGCGTCAAGGAAGGTGTGGCCGCTCATCACCAGCACGGTGCCGGTCCGCAGATCCTTGCGGATGTACTTCAGCGCCTCCGCCGAGCCGAGGGGGCTCGGTTCGATCTGGCAGACGACGTCGAGCGACCCGTTGGTGTCGCCCTGGGCCAGCCAGGCGGTCACACGGTCGGCAAGATGGCCCAGGCACAGCACCACCCGGCGCGCGCCGTAGGCGGCCAGATGGTCCAGCACATGGCCGAGAAAGGCGCGGCCCGCAATGGGAGCCAGCACCTTCGGCGCGTCGCCGGACACGCCCCGCATGCGCGAGCCGAGCCCGCCGGCCAGCAGCGTGACGTCGATATCCGCCAAGGCTTCCTCAGGCCGCACCGGTGGTCCCCTTCCTGCTCTCGGCGCCGCAGCGCCGCCCGACACCCGCCGCATACCGCGTTGACGGTGGACAGGTCAAACATTCGGTAGGGGTGTACACGAGTTTCGCGCGCCGGGGGCTACTCCGCGAAGGCCGCCAGCGTGGTTTCGCGGGGGAACAGGTGGGGGTGGGACTCCCACTCGCTGCGCAGCGTTTCGAAGACGAACACGTCGTGGAAGCGGCCGTACTTGAAGACATGCTGCCGCAAAACGCCGACCTCGTGTGCCTTCAGAAGACGCTGGATGCGGATGACGCCGTCGTTCCCTTCCATGAAGTAGTTGACGATCTTGTTCATCCCCAACCCATAGAAGCAATAATCCATGATGAATGGGTGCAGCAGGCCGGCGACCGCACGCCGGTCCTTCTCCTCCACGATGTAGGATCCGGAGGAGCAGCGCTGGTGGATCGCGTCAATGTCGGAGTAGGACAAATATCCGACGGGGCGTTCCTCATGCTCGATGATGAAGTGGCGGAAGTCCCGGCGCTGCTCCATGGCCTGGAGCCAGGCGCGCTGCCGCTCCACGTCGGGGTTCTCCAGATCGGTGAACATGAAGCGGGTGATCCCCGGATCCGTGCGCCAGCGCAGCAGCATCTCAGCATCGTCGAGCGTCGGGCGGCGGAAGCGAATCATCAAATCCCCTTCATCTTAAATTTGTAGGTTGGGTTGAGCCGCAGGCGAAACCCAACGTCGTTCGCTTGGCGGCGTGTGTTGGGTTTCGCTGCACTCAACCCAACCTACGAACTAAAAACTGCAATCGCTACTTGGCGAGGTAACCGCCATCCACCGGCAGCATCACGCCGTTGATCCAGCGGCTGGCGTCCGACAGCAGGAAGGCGATGGCGCCGGCGACGTCCTCCGGCTTGCCGAAGCCCATGGGGTGGGCAGCGCGGATGGCGTCGAACTGCTCCGCCGTGGTGGTCTGGCGGAAGCGCTCCATCATCTCCGTCTCGACCATGGCCGGGGCCACGCAGTTGACACGGATGCCGTCGCGCAGGAATTCCATGGCAAGGCCGCGCGTCGCCGACACCAGCCCGCCCTTGGCCGCCGAATAGACCACGTTGCCCGGCTGCCCGATCTCCGCCGCGACGGAGGAGACGAGCACCAGGGCCGCCGTTTCCGCGTGGCAGCCCTTCTGCCGGAAGCCGCGGGCCAGCGCCAGGGCGCTCAGCAGGTTGGTGTGCAGGATCTGGTCGAAAAAGGCTTGGTCCACGCTGCGCACCGGCTTGCCGACCTGCACGCCGGCGCAATGGACCAGCCCGTCGAACGGCCCGCCGGCCTCGGCCTGCGCCTTGATCCAGCCGGGGATTGCGTCGGTGTCGGACAGGTCGAAGGGGGCGGCCCGGTGCCCCTCCCCCGTCAGCAGGGCCAGCGTTTCGGTCAGCCGGGCGGCGTCGCGGCCGTTCGCCGTCACCCGCGCGCCGAGCCTTGCGGCCAGGACCGCTGTCGCCCGCCCTATGCCGGCGGAGGCGCCGGTGACCAGGACATGCCGGCCGGACAGGTCGACCAGCGGAGCGCCAGAGCCTGTCATTCCGCCGCCATGCGGTCGAGATAGGCCTTGTGGAAGGCGTGGATGCGCTCCTCGCACCAGCCGGGCACGGCGGGGCGGCTGACCTGCTTCAGGCCCTTGTGCGCGGCCTCCGACACGATCTGATCCTCGCGCAGGACCTGGCTGTTGAAGCCGCGCAGGTTGTCCTCCACCGCCTTGCGGGCGGCCCCGCCCTTGGTCTGCGGCTTGGAGGTCTCGCCCAGGAACAGCCGGTAATGCAGGTTGCAGTGGTCGGGGTCGACCGGGTCGTAGGTCTGCACGCTCATCAGCGACCCGTGCGTGATGCCGATGGCGAGGTTCGGGAAGATGAAGAAGTGGTCGTAGTTCCGCAGCATCTCGCTGCGCGGCAGGCCCATCTTCTGGATCACGCCGTCCCACCAGCGCACGCTGCCGTCGGCGAGGTGGGTCGTGCCGCGCGAATGCTCCTTCTCGTAGGAGCAGATCCAGACCTTCTTGGTGAACTTCTTGAAGGTTTCCGGGTGGGTGGCGTCGACGTGGTAGACCTCCAGCACGCTTTCCACGCCGGCCTTCCAGTTGGCCGCCCAGGGCAGCACCTCGTCCCCGATGCGGTCGGTGAAGGTCTCCGACAGGTGGTCGAGCACGATGCCGTAGGCGCCGAGCTGGTCGTCCAGGCTTGGGCCGCCGGCGTCCAGCCGGACGAAGACGAAGCGGCCGCGCGTCGCCACCTCGAACCGCGGCAAGGCGAGGCGGCGCTTGGCCTCCTCATCGAAGCCGAAATGCTCTTTGTTGCCGGGGATGCCGACCGGCACGCCGTCCTTGTTGAAGACCCAGCCGTGATAGGGGCAGACCGGCTTGCCGTTGCCGCAGGGCTTCAGGTGGATCAGCGAGTAGCGGTGCGTGCAGACGTTGTGGTAGGCCCGCAGCTCCCCATCGAAGTTCTGGACGAGAACCGAGGTGCCCGCGATGTCCGCCGTGATGAAATCGTTGTCGTTGCGCAAATCGTCGGTAAATCCAACGAACATCCAGGACTGGCGGAAGATCTTCGCCACTTCGTCGGCATAAGCCGCGTCACCGGAATAGCGCTGGGGCGGGATGACCGTGGTCGGCAAGGGGGGAAGCTGGCCCGGTGAAAGCTGGCTCGGCAAAACCCGGTCGTCCATGGTTTTTCCCATTTATCGGTTCGTTAATCATTCGAGCCTAGCGTCGGGTCGGTTAATATTTCCCGAATTCGCGCCGCTGGCGGCCGTCAGCATATGATAGAGGGAGTAGGCGGTGAAGGGGATCATCGAAGGCGTGCGCATCGCGGGGTTCCGGGCCGCCGTGCCGCCGCACCGTCATTCCTTCATGGAAGACCATTCGCTTTTCACCGCCGAGGAGGCGGAAAAGCTGCTGGCCACCATCGGCGTGTACGAACGCCGGATCGCCCCGCCGCACATCTGCGCGTCGGACATGTGCGTGGCGGCGGCGGAAGGGCTGCTGGCGCAGCTCGGCTGGGATCCGGCCAGCGTCGACGTGCTGATCTTCGTGTCGCAGGACCCGGACTACAACGTCCCGGCGACGTCCTGCGTCATGCAGAAGCGGCTCGGCCTGCCGACCAGCGCGGCCTGCTTTGACGTGAACCTCGGCTGCTCGGGATTCGTCTACGGGTTGTGGATGGCCGGGCGGCTGCTCGGCGGGTCGTCGGGGAAGCGGGCCTTGGTTCTGTGCGGCGACACCAGCTCGCGCCACCTGCTGCCGGGCGACCGCTCCACCCTGCCCCTGTTCGGCGACGCGGGCGGGGCCGCCGCACTGGAATGCACCCCGGACGCCACGCCGATCCACGTCGTGGTCGGCACGGACGGCGGCGGGGCAAGCAACATCTGGGTCAAGGCCGGCGGCCGGCGCAACTCCCTGGTGCCCGGCAAGGAGCCCTGGCCGCCGGAGAAGCAGGAGCGGATGTTCGCCGATTCCCGCCTGTCGCTGAACGGGGCGGAGGTCTTCGCCTTCACGCTGCGCGCGGTCCCGCCGCTGGTCCGCGAGGCGCTGGAGTTCGCCGGCGTGGGCGTTGAGGACATCGACCTGTGCGTCATGCACCAGGCGAACGCCTTCATGCTGGAGCATCTGCGCAAAAAGACCAAGTTCCCGCCGGAGAAGTTCGTCGTGGACATGCACGACTTCGGCAACACCAGCTCCGCCTCCATCCCGCTGGCGGTCAGCCATCGCCTGGGCGAGGCGCTGTCCACGGGCACCCGCAAGATACTGCTGGCCGGCTTTGGGGTGGGTTGGTCCTGGGGCGCGGTGGTGGCCGACGTCGGCCCGATCCCGGCACCGGAAATTCAGGAAATTCCCGATGACTTCCCCGTCCTGACGCCGTAATCCGCCATGCGCAACCCGCTCGACCTCACCGGCCGGCGCGTCCTGGTGACCGGGGCCTCCGCCGACAGCGACATCGGCCGGGAGCTGTGCCGCACGCTGGCCGACCTCGGCGCCGCGCTGACGCTGGTCGGCCGCCGGGCGGAGGCGCTGGAGGCCACGCGCGCCCTGCTGGCGGACCCGGACCGGCACGCCGTCGCTCCCTTCGACCTGACCGACCTGGACGCGATCCCCGGCTGGATGAAGGGGCTGGCCGAGGCCGGCGGCCCGTTCGACGGGCTGGTGCACTCCGCGTCGGAGCAGGGCTATTCGGTGTTGCGGCAGGTCAACCGCGCGCAGTTCGACCGCTATTTCACCCTGAACGTCGGGGCGGCGCTGATGCTGGCGCGGGGGTTCCACCAGAAGGGCGTGTTCGCGCCCGGCGGCGGATCCATCGTCTATGTCGGCTCGGTCGCCGGACTGAAGGGGCAGAAGGGGCGCTCCCTCTACGCGGCCAGCAAGGCGGCGCTGGTGTCGGTGGCGCAATCGCTGGCCCTGGAACTGGCCGACCGCAAGATTCGGGTCAATGTGGTGGCCCCCGCCGTCGTGCTGGGCGCCAAGGCCGAGAAGCAGTTCGCGATGCTGCCCGCCGAGCAGAACGCCGCGCTCGCGGCGGCCCACCCGCTGGGCTACGGCGCGCCGCAGGACGTGGCGGACGCGGTGGCCTATCTGCTGGCCGACAGCGGGCGCTGGATCACCGGAACGGCCCTGCCCGTGGATGGCGGCTTCACCGCCCAGTAAGGCTTTCGCGCAGGGCCTCGGCGATCCGCACCGCGCCCTGACCATCGACGATCCCGGCCAGCCGTTCGGCCATGGACAGCCGCCGCGCCGGATTGGCCCAGAGCGCCAGCGCCACCTCTGCAATCCGCTCCGGCGCGTCGGATGACCGCCCATCGACCAGCGCGCACCAGCCGAGCGCTTCGGACTGACGGGCGGCCTCGTCCTGGTTGTCGGCGATGGTGACGAGAACGGCCGGCGTGCCGATGGCCGCCAGTTCCGCCGTGGTGGTGCCCGCCGCCGACACGGCGAGCCCGGCCTCGGCCATCAGGTGCCCCATGCGGGGCGTGTCGCGGTGAACACGAACCCGGTCGCCGAGCCGGCGGGCCGCCGCCTCGACCGCGCCCGCGTTGGGCGCGGCCCCGCCGACCACCACATCGAGCCGGACACCGGCCGGCAGCGCCGGGGCGAGGCGGACCATGACAGGCTCCGTCAGGCCGAGCGGGTCGGATCCGCCGAAGGTCACCAGCAGGGCGCGGCGGTCCGGCAGAGGGGCCTTAGGCGATGCCGCCGCCTCCCGCACCTCGCGCCGCAGCGGGGCGTGGGCCGGGCCGAGCAGCAGGACGGCCTCCGGGTTCCCGCGCCGATAGGGCAAGCGGTGTGCGTCCGGCGCGGCGTTCACGATCAGGCCGGCGTGCAGCGGCTCCCCCGTCCCGGCGTCATCGAAGGTGAGCACGCACAGTCCGGATTTTGCCAGCCCGGCCCGCCAATCCTCGCCGAATCGATAGCCGTCCACAATGGCCGCCACCGCTCCGGTCGCCCGCGCCACAGCCAGTGTGCCGGCGAGGTCCGCCCCGCTGCCGGCTTCGGCATCGATGCGGTGGACGCCCATCCCGGCGGTCCGCAGGCGCTCCTCCAGGGCCGGGGACAGCGCGGCGGCCACGAAATGGGGGGTGAAGCCCTGGTCCTGCAAGGCCTCGGCGAGCGCAAGGCAGCGCATGACATGCCCGGTGCCAATGGACGCGCTCGCGTCCGCGCGCAGCAGGATCGCGGAATCCATGAGGCGCCAGCCGGTCAGTGCAGCGTCGGCGCGTTGGGTCCCGTCGGCCGCAGCCGGGCGCGGGCGCTGGACAGGAAGAAAGCGTGCCAGAACAGCGCCACCAGAGCCGCCGGCAGGCCGGTGACCTCGTGCCCCGGCAGGGCGTTGATGCCGGCCGCGTGCGCCATGGCGGCGTTGGCCGCGTTCACGCTCTTCTGCGCGGCCGGGCCGATCAGGGCCAGCGTCTGCCCCAGCGCCTTGGCGTCGAAGCGCAGGGTCGCCGGGGCGACAGTCATTTGCGCGGCGCCGTCGCGCATGCGGCCGATGGCGATGTAGGCTTCCAGCAGGTCATGCCGTTCGCCGGGGCGCAGGACGGCGGCCACGACACGGTTGCCGGTCAGCGGGCCGGTGCCGTCGAACTCGAAGACCACCGCGCGCTCCACCTGCCGGGCCTCGGCGAGCGCCGCGGCGCGCTCCCCCGCCGACGCGCCGGTGAGGCGCATGGCCTCCGCGAACATTTCCGGCCGCTCCCCGCCCTCAGCGTGGACGACCAGCGGCGCGTCCACCGTCGCCGCGACGGCGAGGCGGCGGGCCATGATGTCCACCGCGTCCTCCGGCCCCTCGCCCATGGTCTCCTGGAGCAGTTCGGCCCCCTTGCGCAGCATGACCTCGGCGAAACTGATCTCCGGGGCGAAGGCGGTCTGTTGGTTCATGGCGCTGTCTCCTGCCGCAAGGGGTGAATGTTGTACGCCAGCCGCGTGGTCAATGATAGCCGATCGCGCCCGTCACCTTGCCGCGGAATACCCAATAGCTGTAGGCGGTGTAGATCAGAATCGTCGGGATCAGGAACGCCATGCCGACCAGCAGGAAGACCTGCGTTTCCGGCGGGGCCGCCGCCTGCCAGATGGTGATCGACGGCGGGATCAGGTTCGGCCACAGGCTGATCGCCAGCCCCAGGTAGGACAGCGCGAACAGCCCCATGGACAGCACGAAGGGCAGAGCCTCCCTCCCCTCGTCCAGCGCGCGCCACAGGGCGACGGCCAGCACGCCGACCATGATCGGCACCGGCGACAGCAGCAGGATGTTCGGGACGGAGAACCAGCGCTGGGCGATGGCCGGCGCCAGGAAGGGCGTCCACAGGCTGACGATGCCGACGAGCAGCAGCACCGCGATCATCAGCCGCCGCGCCACGCGGAAGCACCAGTCCTGCAATCGCCCGATGGTCCGCCAGATCAGCCACGTGCTGCCCAGCAGGGCATAGCCGGCGATGAGCGCCAGCCCGCAGAACAGGCTGAAGGGCGTCAGCCAGTCGAGCATCCCGCCGGCGAAGCTGCGCCCCTTCACCTCGATCCCCTGGATGAAGGTGCCCAGCACCACCCCCTGCGCGAAGGTGGCGAGCAGCGAGCCCAGGAAGAAGGCCTTGTTCCACCAGTGCCGGCTGGTGCGCGCCTTGAACCGGAACTCGAAGGCCACGCCGCGGAAGACCAGGGCGATCAGCATCAGCAGCAGTGGCAGGTACATGGCCGGCAGCACCACCGCGTAGGCGATGGGAAAGGCGGCGAACAGCCCCGCTCCGCCCAGGATCAGCCAGGTCTCGTTGAAGTCCCAGACCGGCGCCACGGAGTTCATCATGACGTCGCGGTCCTCCTCCCTCGGCACGAAGGGATAGAGGATGCCGATTCCCAGGTCGAAGCCGTCCATCAGCACATACATGAAGACGGCGAAGCCGACGATGCCGACCCAGGCGAGGGTGAGGAGACTGCCTTCCATGGGCTTACTCCGCCGGTTCGATGGATTCGTCGGGGAGCGACAAGGGCCGCTTGGGCCGCAGCGCCTCCTGCACGGCCTGGGGCTCCAGATCCTCGTCGTGCATCACGGTCGGCCCGATCTTCAGCAGCCGGATCAGGTAGTATGTCCCGGACCCGTAGATGATCGCATAGACCACCATGAAGGTGATGAGCGAGGTCAGCACCGCCCCCGTGGTCAGCGCCGGCGTCACGCCGTCCGACGTGCGGATCAGGCCGTAGAC
This sequence comes from Azospirillum mesophilum, assembly GCF_053470405.2. NCBI lineage: Bacteria > Pseudomonadati > Pseudomonadota > Alphaproteobacteria > Rhodospirillales > Azospirillaceae > Azospirillum > Azospirillum mesophilum. The sequence goes on along the minus strand of NZ_JBPXMQ020000006.1, from coordinate 80,988 downwards.
CACCCAGGGCTGGCGCCCGATCTCCGTGGTGAACCAGCCGGCCAGGATCGCCACGAAGCCGATGGGCATGCAGGCCACCAGAACCCGGTGGAACCAGCCGGGCCGGTAGAGCCGCCCCATCACCCGCAGCACCAGATGGACCACGGCGATCAGCAGCATCAGCAGGCCAATCCCAACCATGATGCGGAAGGTCCAGAACAGGATCTCCGGGTTGGGGCGCTGGTCGGCGGGGAAATTCTTCAGGCCCGGCACCTTGCCCTCGATCTCGTGGGTCAGGATGATGCTGGACAGGCCGGGGATGGCGACCTCCCAGTGGTTCTTCTCCTGCTCCACGTCGGGGATGGCGAAGAGGATCAGCGGCGCCCGCGCCCCACCCTCCCAATGGCCTTCCATGGCGGCGATCTTGGCCGGCTGGTGGTCCAGCGTGTTCAGCCCGTGCATGTCGCCCAGAAAAATCTGGAGCGGCGCCAGCACCGTGATCAGCCCCAGCGCCATGTTGAGCCCCACGCGCGCATGGTCCAGATAGCGGTTCTTCAGCAGGTAGAAGGCGCTGATGCCCGCCACCACGAAGCTGGTGGTCAGGAACATCGCCGTCAGCATGTGGCTGAGCCGGTAGGGGAAGGAGGGATTGAAGACCACCTGCCACCAGTCGGTGACGTAGAACTTCCCATCCCGCAGCTCCGCCCCCGCCGGGGTGTGCATCCAGCTGTTGGCCGACAGGATCCAGAAGGAGGACAGCACCGTCCCCGACGCCACCAGCACCGCCGACAGGAAATGGATCCCGCGCGGCACGCGGTCGCGGCCGAACAGCAGGATGCCAAGGAAGGCGGCCTCCAGGAAGAAGGCGGTCACCACCTCGTACTGGATCAGCGGTCCCAGCACGTTGCCCACGATGTCCGACCAGCGGGACCAGTTGGTGCCGAACTGGTAGGTCATCACGATGCCCGACACCACCCCCATGCCGAAGGAGATGGCGAAGATCTTGGTCCAGAACTCGGCCAGGCTGCGGTAGAGCGCCCGGCCGCTGAACAGCCAGCGCGCCTCCAGCACCGCGATCCAGCAGGCCAGCCCCACGGTGAACGCCGGAAACAGGATGTGGAAGGAGATCACGAAGGCGAACTGGATTCGCGATAGGATCAGCGGGTCGAGGTCCATGGGCAAGGGCCCTTCGGCAACGGCATCATGGGGCGGATCACGGGGGCGGCTTTTGCCTGCCAACGCAACCGCAGCCGTCGGGTTCCCGGTCTCCCGCGGGGTAATTTATTCTCCCCACGCCCTCTTGAAGGACAGCCTCCCCTGACCATTTATAAGCTCTTCCCGACATCCACCCATTGACTGGCTGGCCCTGGGCCAAAAGCCGACCGTTCCCCGTTCCCCTGGTCCTTACGCGGCTGACCGAAGGGGAAATCGACCGGGGTCCGGCGGAGTTCGCAGGGCGTTCACGGATGCCGGAACGGGAGATGGTCTTTGACGGAACAGGTTGTTTCTGGCGAACCCCTCAACCTCTTTTTGAAGGAAACCCGCAAGTACCAGTACCTGACGCCCGAGCAGGAGCGTGACCTCGCCGTCCGCTGGCGGGACGCGCAGGACCGGGCGGCGCTCGACACGCTGGTGGGCAGCCACCTGCGCCTTGTCTTCAAGATGGCACGGGGCTATCAGGGCTATGGCCTGCCCCTAACCGACCTGATCGCCGAGGGCAACGTCGGCCTGATGCAGGCGGCGCAGAAGTTCGACCCCGACAAGGGGTTCCGCTTCGCCACCTACGCCAGCTGGTGGATCCGCGCGGCGATCCAGGAATACGTGCTGCACAACTGGTCGCTGGTGAAGATCGGCACCACCGCGGCGCAGAAGAAGCTGTTTTTCAGCCTGCGCCGCCTGAAGGCCCGCATGCACGACCTGGAGACCGGCGACCTGTCGCCGGAGGCGGTGGACAGCATCGCCACGGAGTTGAGCGTGTCCAAGGCCGAGGTGGTGGAGATGAACCGCCGCCTGGGCTACGACCGCTCGCTGAACGCCCCTCTGGCCGAGGACGGCGACAGCGAATGGCAGGACCTGCTGACCGACGAGCGCCCGGACCAGGAAGCCATCCTGGCCGGCACCGAGGAACGCGCCCGTCGCGCCCAGTTCCTGAAGCTGGGCTTGGGCGTGCTGGACGACCGAGAGCGGCAGATCCTGGTTGCCCGCCGCTTGCGCGAGGAACCGCTGACCCTGGAAGAGCTGAGCCAGCACTTCCACGTCTCGCGCGAGCGCGTCCGCCAGTTGGAGGTTCGCGCCTTCGAAAAGGTCCAGAAGGCCGTAATGGCCCAGGCCCGCCAGCAGGCGGGCGGCGGCAAGGTGCTTGCGAACGCGTGAGTGACAGCCCGAGGGGACGCCGACCGTCCCCTCGGGCGTTGCTTTGTGCCCCAAAACGCCGAAGGGGCCGCCGAAGCGACCCCTTCAGGAAGGCCAAAGCCTTGAATCGGTTGGTGATCCGGGTGGGATTCGAACCCACGACCACATGATTAAAAGTCACGTGCTCTACCGACTGAGCTACCGGATCACAGATCGCGGCACCCTGGCTGGTGCGGGTGGCGGTGAGGGCCGCACCATAGGGGGGGATGGCTTTTCGGTCAACCATCGGGTTGGGCTTGGCGCACAAAAATTGCCCGTCAACCCCAGGCCTTTCCCCAGGCTTTTCCGATAGCCCCTCCGGCACGCCCCGGCCGGTTACTGCTTCAGCGTCTGGACCTGCTTGCTGTTGTCGCCGTTGCCGGCTTCCAGGGCGAAACGCTCGGTGAGGTGCTCGGCAACGCGGGGGCTCACGAAGTGGCGGATGTCGCCGCCGAGGCGCCCGATCTCCTTCACGAAACGTGAGGAGATGAACTGGTGCTTCTCCGAGGCCATGAGGAACATGGTCTCGACCTTCGGGTTCAGGCGCGCGTTCATGCCCGCCATCTGGAACTCGTACTCGAAGTCCGAGACGGCGCGCAGGCCGCGGATGATGACGTTGGCGTTGCTCTCCACCGCGAACTGCATCAGCAGCGTGTCGAAAGCCCGCACCTCGATGCTGGCGCCGTTGTTCAGGGCGGCCACATCCTCCTGCACCATGGCGACCCGCTCGTCGGTGGAGAAGAGCGGGCCTTTGCCGGCGTTGCGGGCAACGCCGACGATCAGGTGATCGACCAGCCGCGAGGCGCGCTGGATGATGTCCAGGTGCCCGTTGGTGATCGGGTCGAAGGTGCCGGGATAGACACCGATGCGGCGCTTCGCCATGGGAGTACCCTTCCGCCCTTTCTTATTCGCTCAGACCGTCGGAGTCGCTTTCGGTAACGCCGGCATCCGTGGCGCCGTTCTCGCCGGCACCGTTTTCGGACAGGCCGTTGCCGTTCCCGCCGTTGGTGCCGTTCCCGTTGTCCTCATCCTCCGCGATGGAGGCGACGGAGACCACGCGCTCCTCCGCGCCGACGCGGAACAGGGTGACGCCCAGCGTCTTGCGGCCGGCGATGCGCACGTCGTGGATGGGCATGCGGATGACCTGGCCGCCGTTGGTGACCATCATCACCTGGTGCGTGCCTTCCACCGGGAAGGCCGCGACGATGGCGCCGTTGCGCTCGCCCATCTCCATGTTCCAGATGCCCTGGCCGCCGCGGCCGGTCACCCGGTACTCGTAGGAGGAAGTGCGCTTGCCATAGCCGCGCTCGGTCACCGTCAGGATGTACTGTTCCTGGCGCTTCAGATCCTCGTAGCGCTCCTGCGTCAGCGTGACGGCCTCGGTCGGGACCTCGTCGGCCTCCGGCGCCGCCTCGCCTTCCATGTCCACGCCTTCCTCGCGCTTGCGCTTCAGGTAGGCGGCGCGCTCCTCCGGCGTGGCGTCGACGTGGTGCAGCGTGGTCATGGAGATGACCTCGTCACCGTCCGACAGGCGGATGCCGCGCACACCGGTGGAGGTACGGCCGGCGAAGACGCGCACGTCGCCAACCTCGAAGCGGATGCACTTGCCGCCGTTGGTCGCCAGCAGCACGTCGTCGGCTTCCGAGCAGGTGCGAACGGCGATCAGGCGCTCGCCCTCTTCCTCCAGCTTCATGGCGATCAGGCCGTTGGAGCGGATGTTGGCGAAGTCCGACATGCGGTTGCGGCGCACGTTGCCCTTCGACGTGGCGAAGACCACGTGCAGGTTGGCCCAGACGGCCTCGTCCTCGGGCAGCGGCAGGACGGTGGTGATCGTCTCGCCGTCGATCAGCGGCAGCAGGTTGACGAAGGCCTTGCCGCGCGCCTGCGGGTTGCCCAGTGGCAGGCGGTAGACCTTCAGCTTGTAGACCATGCCGCGCGATGAGAAGAGCAGCAGCGGCGTGTGCGTGTTGGCGACGAACAGGTCGCTGACCGCGTCCTCCGCCTTCATCGACATGCCGGACCGGCCCTTGCCGCCGCGCTTCTGCGCGCGGTAGGTGGACAGCGGCACGCGCTTCACATAGCCGGACTGGCTGACCGTGACGACCATGTCCTCGCGCTGGATCAGGTCCTCGATGTCGGCCTCGAACTCCAGCTCCTGGATCTCGGTGCGGCGCGGGGTGCCGAACCGCTCCTTCATCTCCACGAGCTCGTCGCGCAGGATGCCCAGCAGCTTCGCGCGGTTCGCCAGCGTCTCCAGGTAATCGGCGATCTGGTCGGTGACGTCCGTCAGCTCGGCGCCGATCTTGTCGCGCTCCAGCCCGGTCAGGCGGTGCAGGCGCAGGTCGAGGATGGCGCGGGCCTGCTCTTCGGACAGGCGGTAGGTGCCGTTCTCGCTGACGCCCCGGCCCGGCTCGTCGATCAGCTCGATCAGCGGGGCGACGTCCATCGCCGGCCACTCGCGCTCCATCATCCGCTCGCGCGCCCAGACGGGGTCGGGGGCGCTGCGGATCAGCGCGATCATGTCGTCCAGGTTGGCGACGGCGACCGCCAGACCGACCAAGGTGTGGGCACGCTCGCGCGCCTTGCCCAGCAGGAACTCCGTGCGGCGGGTGATGACCTGCTCGCGGAACCGGACGAACGCCTCGATGATCTGGCGCAGGTTCATCAGCTCCGGACGGCCACCGTTCAGCGCCAGCATGTTGACGCCGAAGGAGGTCTGGAGCTGCGTGTGCCGGAACAGCTGGGCCAGCACCACGTCGGGCACGGCGTCGCGCTTCAGCTCGACGACCACGCGCACGCCGTCGCGGTCGGATTCGTCGCGCAGGTCGGCGATGCCCTCGATGGTCTTGTCGTTGACCACCTCGCCGATGCGTTCCAGCAGCTTGGACTTGTTGACCTGGTACGGGATTTCCGTCGCGACGATGGCAAGGCGGTCCTTGCGGATCTCCTCGATCTCGGTCTTGGCGCGGATGATGACCGAGCCGCGGCCGGTCGTCAGCGCCGAGCGGATGCCCGAGCGGCCCAGGATCAGGCCGCCGGTCGGGAAGTCCGGCCCCGGCACGAACTCCATCAGCTCGTCGTCGGTGATGTCGTTGTTGTCGATGTAGGCGCAGCAGGCGTCCACCACCTCGCCCAGATTGTGGGTCGGGATGTTGGTCGCCATGCCGACGGCGATGCCGCCGGCGCCGTTCACCAGCAGGTTCGGGAAGCGCGCCGGGACGACCGTGGGCTCCTTGCCCGAATCGTCGTAGTTGGCCTGGAAATCGACCGTGTCCTTGTCGATGTCGTCGAGCAGCGCCTCCGCCGCCTTGGCCAGCCGCGCCTCGGTGTAGCGCATGGCCGCCGGCGGGTCGCCGTCCATCGAGCCGAAGTTGCCCTGCCCGTCGATCAGCGGCAGGCGCATGGAGAAGTCCTGCGCCATGCGGACCATGGCGTCGTAGATCGCGCTGTCGCCGTGCGGGTGGTATTTACCCATCACGTCGCCGACGATGCGCGCCGACTTCTTGTAGGGCTTGGTCGAGTCGTACCCGCCCTCCTTCATCGCGTAGAGGATGCGCCGGTGGACGGGCTTCAGGCCGTCGCGGACGTCGGGCAGCGCGCGGCTGACGATCACGCTCATCGCGTAATCGAGATACGACCGGCGCATCTCGTCTTCGATCGTGACCGGCGCGATATCGGAGGCGGGAGGAAGGGGCGTCGTGCTCAAGGAGACAAACTCATTCTACGGGCTGCGGCGATGCTCAAGCGGCTCGAAAATTGGCACTTCCGCACGGCCCAGCGGGCCGCTGCATGTAATATAGGAATCCCTACCAGCTTTCGCATGTGCACACAACGTCCCGGCCGGTTCCCGAATTCTGGAGTTCCCAGGGTCTGGTTTTCCCAATTCAGCGACGGCACAGGAGCGCGAAGCGCGATGCGAGCACGGTGACGGATACCACACTGGCGATGAGAATTCCCTCAAAAAGACCACGCTCGCCCCGTTCCAGTCCGAACGCGAGCAGCGCGGAGACCGGAATCATCACCACCGCGTAGGAAACGAAGTGCAGGGCCGTGGGAATCCAGGCGTCGTTCCGCCCACGCAACGCGCTGGCCATGACCGTCTGCCCGCCGTCGGCGACCAGCACCCAGGCCGTGAAGGCGATCAGCGGCGCCACGCGCCCCAGCAGATCCGGGTCGGAGGTGTAGATGCCGGCGAGCATTTCGGGCGCCCAGCGGTACAGCACGCCCACGCCGGTCAGAATCAGGCTGGTGACCGCCAGCCCGGTCCAGCCGGCCAGCGCCATATCCAGCCGGTCGCGCCGGCCGTAGGCAACGCCGACGCGCACCGCCGTCGCCGAGGCCAGCCCCACCGCCGCCATGAAGGGCAGCGCCGTCAGGTTCAGGCCCACCGTGTAGGCGCCGAGCGCCAGCGGCGAGATCATGCCGGCGAACAGGCCCAGCGTCCCGAAGGCCCCGCTCTCCACCGCCTGGCTGAGACCGGCGGCGTAGCCGAGATGGCGCTGGGCGTGGCTGTCGCGCCACCAATGCCCCACCCGGTCCCGCAAGCCCCAGCGCGCGTGGTCGCCCATGCGCCAGGCGTAAGCGAACAGCCCCAACCCCATGCCCCAGCGCACCGTCGTCGTCGCCCAGGCGGACCCGACCGCGCCCATGGCCGGGAAGCCCAGATGCCCCCAGACCAGCGCCCAGGCCAGCAGCGCGTTGGCCAGATTGCCGGCGATCATCGCGACCATGCCCGGCAGGGGGCGCTTCAGCCCTTCCAGGAAAAAGCCGGTGGCGATGTACAGCATCATGCCCGGCGCACCCAGCCCCAGCACGGCCAGCACCGCCCCGCCACCGACGGCCAGTTCCGGCGACTGGCCGGTCAGGCGGAAGAAGGGCGCCCCGGCCAGAGAGGCCAGCCCGAACAGGACGCCCAGCAACAGCGCGTAGGGAATCGAGCGGCGCCAGACGCGCCCGCACTCCTTATCGTCCCCGGCGCCCAGCGCGTGGGCAGTCATGGCGACCACCCCCATCAGCAGGCCGACTCCGGTCGCCACCATGATGTTTCCCGGAAGGTGGGCAAGGCCGTAATAGGCAAGCTCCTGCGCGCTGAAACGGCCGACGATGGCCGTGTCCACCGCCATCATCACGATCAGCCCGGCCCGAGAGACGATCACGGGCGTCGCCAAACGCAGCAGTTCGCCCGCATGGGCGCGCAGGCGGTCGGCGGAACTGGGGGACGGCAGCGCGGTTTCGGTCATGATGGGTCAGGTGGTGGGTGTGGGGGATTGGTCGGGGCGAAGCCGGCCATCTTGACCGCGCGGCGTACCACGTCAAGTGGTAGCCCATTCGCCTTCCGCCCTGTTGCAAAATGGACGCGCCCGTCCGGAACCAACCCGCCACGCACGGCGTTGAAAAGCCAGACGCATTCACTGAGGAGTTCGGGATCATGAGCCGCACGATGCAGTTCCCCGTGCGCCAAATCGCGCTCGCCAGCTTCATTCTGACCTTCGCTGCGCTGCTTGCCGGCTGCAACACGGTCGAGGGAGCGGGGCAGGATCTGAAGGCCGGCGGCCGCGCCATTGAACGCACCGTCCAGTAGCGCGCGGATCCAAGAGCGGACTGACCACCAAGCGCGCCGGCTTCCACAACCAAAGGCTTGTTTCATGAGCGATCCGATGACGCCGGGCGGCCCCGGCGAGATTCCCAGCCCGTCCACGCCCAGCACGCCCGAACCCTACCAGCCGAACACGCCGCAGCCCTACCCCGTGCCGTCCAACCCGGACGTGCCGCCGGAAATGCCCCCGCCTGCCGGCGAACCGGTGCCGGGCGAGCCGACCCCGACTCAGGCTTGAGAATCGGCAACCGGAAGAACGGTTGAGCCTCCCCAACGACGGCCGGCGCTCCACAAGGGCGCCGGCCGTTTCGCGTCTGCGGGGGTGTTGCGCCGGAAACATTCACTCAATGAAGAAGCGCGATGCCACTCCGGCTTTCGAAGATTCGAATCTGGAAACAAGACCAAAACGAAGCGACAACAAGCATCGCGCAGCGCGTGGCAAATTTCAGATGATTCGAATCAATCGTTTTTTTACCTTTCATCCTCTCCACCTCGATGTTAACAATTCGTTAACCACAAATGGAGAGGAACCATGGCCAGTTTCTGGGGGAAAGACACCGCCGACCGGTTCACCGGGACCAGCGACGCCGACTCCATCTATGGCGGGGGCGGCAATGATTCGCTCGCGGGCGGCCTCGGCAACGATCTGCTCGACGGCGGCGCCGGAAACGACTGGCTCGGCGATCCCTACACCGGCGATCCGGGCAACGACCGCATGTACGGGCGCGCGGGGAACGACCAGATCTTCGGCGGCGAGGGCAACGACTATGTGGACGGCGGCGCGGACGCCGACACGGTGAAGGGCGGGCGAGGCGACGACACGCTGGTTGGCGGGTCCGGGGACGACTGGCTGGTGGACACGCTGCGCGACGGCGGAACCGACCTGTTCCTGCCCGGCACCGGGAACGACCACATGGTCAGCTATTTCGACGGCTTGGCCGACGTCTTCCGCATGCAGGCCGCGCCGGGGGGGTTCGGCCATGACAGCATCCAGTATTTCGAACGGGGCATCGACCGGATCCAGTTCCAGGGCTACACGGCCGGGGGCATGACCGTATCGTCCAGCCAGACCGGCACGACCTTCTCCTTCCAGGACGGGTCGAGCCTGACCGTGGACAGCACCGGCCTCCAGGCCGGCCGAGACTACGTGTTCGTCTGACCCTATCGGGTGAAATCCCAGGTGATTCCGGGGGTCGGCGGCGCGGCCGGCCCCTTTTCCGCACCCGTTCGGCCTCCAGCCGCGTTATCGCTTCATCAACGCGATGGAGGAGGCAAACCATGCACACCCCCTGGACGGGTTCATCGTCGAAGAGAGTGCCGCCGACAGGACGGCCGGCGGCGCGCCTGCTGGCGGCCGGCGCGATCCTGGCGCTCGGCGCTTGCGCGGAGGCCGGCGACCCGCCGCGGCCGATGGCGTCCATCTCCCCGCTGGAACTCGTCGGCCTGTCCGTGGAAACCATCGAGCCCGACCGCATCCTGGGCACGGTGGAGGACGTCGTCCTCACCCCGAACCGCGAGCCGGTCCAGCTGCTGGTGGCGAGCGGCGCCCCCATGTACCCGCTGAAACGCCGCGTCGCGGTGGACACCGGAAACGTGCGCTATTCGGGGGAACGGCAGGCGCTGGTCCTGGTCGGCATGACGCCGGAACAGTTCGCCGCCCTGCCCGACCGGTCCGGCGCCATCCCGGCGGGGCTCGCCCCACTTCCCGGAGCGACGGACGCCACCAACTGGTACCGGGCCACAGCCCCGGCTCCCCGCTGACCGCACAAGCCCATTGGCCGCACAGCCCCATTACCGCACAAACGAACAGCGCCGCGAGGGATGCTCGCGGCGCTGTCGATTCGGGATCGTCCGACGCGGAGGCGTCAGAACGGGATCTCGTCGTCGAGGTCGTCGTGCCGGGGCGGAGCGCCACCGCCGCTGCGGCCACCACCCCCGCCGCCGCCATAACCGCCGCCGCCGCTACCCCCACCGGAGTAGCCGCCACCGCCGCCACCGCGCGACTCGTAGCCCCCGCCGCCACCGCCGCCGTAGCCGCCACCACCGCCGCCTTCCTCACGGCTGCCGCCGGTGAAGTCGATCTCGGCGACACGCACGGAGAGGCCGGCGCCACGGGTGCCGTCGCGCTTCTCATACTCGCGGATCGTCACCTCGCCGGAGACGACGACCTGCTTGCCCTTGGTCAGGTGCGGAGCCAGTGCTTCCGCGCGGCGGCCCCAGATGGAGCAATCGACCCACTGGGTGGTCTTGCGCTCGCCGAAGCCAACGTCGTTGGCGACGCGGAAGCCAAGGACCTTCTCGCCGCTCTGCGTCGAGCGCAGCTCGCCATCCGCGCCCAGGCGCCCCGTAAACGTCCATACATTCATCGCACGTGTCTCCTAGCGCGAGTGCCCGGCATCCTGTCCGACCCGTTCGGGCGCCCGGCGGAGGAGCGTCCAGATGCCGACGGTTCCTGTTCGCAGGGTCGGTTTCGTGTGTGTCCCCCCGCCCCGCTCACGCTCCGTAGAGCATGCGCCGGGGGCGCGGGTCAACCGCCGTGGAGCGCTGTTTCCCCTCCGCACCGGCCCACTCGCCCGACCGGCACGAAAGAGAACACTCCATGAACATTTATAGCAGACTGCGCGCCTCGAAGAAACCGATTCCTTCGCCGTCACCCGGCTTTTCCGGCCGAATCATCCCCTTGCCCAACCGAATCGGGTGAGGTGCGCGGCGCGGAGGTGGCAATTCTGTCGCATCCTCCACATATCTGACCGGCCTCATATGTGTCCGTACTCCGAACCGCTTCCCTTCCCTATGAGTTTCGGCTAAGAACACTCCATGAACAAGCACATCAGCGTCCGCGGCGCGCGGGAACACAATCTCAAGAACGTCGACGTCGATCTGCCGCGCGACGAGCTGATCGTCATCACCGGCCTGTCGGGATCGGGCAAATCCTCGCTCGCCTTCGACACGATCTACGCCGAGGGACAGCGCCGCTACGTGGAAAGCCTGTCGGCCTACGCGCGCCAGTTCCTGGAACTGATGCAGAAGCCGGACGTCGATTCGATCGAGGGGCTGTCGCCGGCCATCTCCATCGAGCAGAAGACGACCTCCAAGAACCCGCGCTCCACCGTCGGCACGGTGACGGAGATCTACGACTACATGCGCCTGCTCTGGGCGCGGGTCGGCATCCCCTACTCGCCCGCCACCGGCCTGCCCATCGAAAGCCAGACGGTCAGCCAGATGGTGGACCGCATCCTAGCCATGCCGGAGGGCACGCGCCTGCTTCTCCTGGCGCCGCTGATTCGCGGCCGCAAGGGCGAGTACAAGAAGGAAATCCAGGACCTCCGCAAGCGCGGCTTCCAGCGCGTGCGCGTGGACGGGACCATGCACGAGATCGATGAGGTCCCGGCGCTCAACAAGAAGCTGAAGCACGACATCGACGTGGTGGTGGACCGCATCGTCGTGCGCGACGGGCTGGGCAACCGGCTTGCCGATTCGCTGGAGACGGCGCTCGGGCTGGCCGACGGCATCGTCTTCGTCGAGAACGCCGACAGCCACGAGCAGACCGTCTTCTCCCAGAAGTTCGCCTGCCCGGTCAGCGGCTTCACGATCCCGGAGATCGAGCCGCGCCTGTTCTCCTTCAACAACCCCTTCGGCGCCTGCCCGGCCTGCGACGGGCTGGGCAGCAAGATCTATTTCGACCCCATGCTGGTCGTGCCGGACGAGCGGCTGTCGCTGAAGAAGGGTGCCATCGCCCCCTGGGCCGGCTCCACCTCGCAATATTACGTCCAGACGCTGGAGAGCATCGCCAAGCACTTCAACGTCAGCATGGACACGCCCTGGGAGGACCTGCCGGAGGCGGTCAAGCAGACCATCCTCTACGGCTCCGACGGCGCATCGATCACGATGACCTACGACGACGGCCTGCGCAGCTATGAGACGCACAAGGCTTTCGAGGGCATCGTCAACAACCTGGAGCGCCGCTACCGCGAGACGGAAAGCGCCTTCATGCGGGAGGAGCTGTCGAAGTACCAGTCCTCCCAGCCCTGCGAGACCTGCAAGGGCGCCCGCCTGAAGCCGGAGGCGCTGGCCGTGAAGGTGAACGGCCTGCACATCTCCCAGGCGTCCGAAATGTCCATCGCCGACGCGGCGACCTGGTTCAGCACCCTGAACGAGCATCTGCGCCCGAAGGACAAGGAGATCGCCTACCGCATCCTGAAGGAAATCAACGAGCGGCTGGGCTTTCTCAACGCGGTGGGGCTGGAGTATCTGACGCTCAGCCGCGGGTCCGGCTCCCTGTCCGGCGGCGAGAGCCAGCGCATCCGCCTCGCCTCGCAGATCGGGTCGGGGCTGACCGGCGTGCTCTACGTGCTGGACGAGCCGTCCATCGGCCTGCACCAGCGCGACAACGACCGGCTGCTCGCGACGCTGAAGCGCCTGCGCGACCTCGGCAACACCGTGATCGTGGTGGAGCATGACGAGGACGCCATCCGCACCGCCGACTATCTGGTGGACATGGGGCCGGGTGCGGGCCAGCACGGCGGCACCGTGATCGCCCAGGGCAAGCCGGAGGAGGTGCGGAAGAACCCCAACAGCGTCACCGCCCAGTTCCTGAACGGCACCCGCTTCGTGCCGGTGCCGGACCAGCGCCGCCCCGGCCACAAGGGCCAGTTCCTGGAGGTGAAGGGCGCCCGCGCCAACAACCTGAAGGACGTGTCGGCGCGCATCCCGCTGGGCACCTTCACCTGCGTCACCGGCGTGTCGGGCGGCGGCAAGTCCACGCTGATCATCGAGACGCTCTACAAGGCCGTGGCGCGCAAGCTGATGGGTGCCCGCGAGCATCCGGCGGAGCACGACGCGCTGCTGGGGCTGGAGCATCTGGACAAGGTCATCGACATCGACCAGTCCCCCATCGGCCGCACCCCGCGTTCGAACCCCGCGACCTACACCGGGGCCTTCACCCCGATCCGCGACTGGTTCGCCGGCCTGCCGGAGGCGAAGGCGCGCGGCTACGGTCCCGGCCGCTTCTCCTTCAACGTGAAGGGCGGGCGGTGCGAGGCCTGCCAGGGTGACGGCGTCATCAAGATCGAGATGCACTTCCTGCCCGACGTCTACGTCACCTGCGACGTTTGCCACGGCAAGCGCTACAACCGCGAGACGCTGGAGGTCACCTACCGCGACAAGACCATCGCGGACGTGCTCGACATGACGGTCGAAGAGGGCAAGGAGTTCTTCAAGGCCGTGCCCGGCATCCGCGACAAGCTGGAAACGCTGGAGCGGGTGGGCCTCGGCTACATCCACATCGGCCAGCCCGCCACCACGCTGTCCGGCGGCGAGGCGCAGCGCGTGAAGCTGTCCAAGGAACTGAGCCGCCGCGCTACCGGCCGCACCCTCTACATCCTCGACGAGCCGACCACCGGCCTGCACTTCGCCGACGTGGAAAAGCTGATGGAGGTGCTCCACGCGCTGGTCGACCAGGGCAACACGGTGCTGGTGATCGAACACAATCTGGAGGTCATCAAGACCGCCGACTGGATCATCGACCTCGGCCCCGAAGGCGGCACCGGCGGTGGCGAGATCGTCGCCGAAGGCACGCCGGAAGACGTGGTGAAGGTCGCCCGGAGCTACACCGGGCAGTATCTGGCGCCCTACCTGAAAGCGAAGCCGAAGGCGCGAAAGAGAGCGTAAAGGCGGGCCGGGGTTTCCCGGCCCTTCCTTATCGACCGGAAACAAACGCGCCGGGCGCGCGTTCCTTCTCCACACTTCGCCAATCAGGAGGGAGAAGGACCATGACCAAGAGCTTGCTGTCCGGTGTGGCGCTGGCGTTCGGCGCGGCTTTGCTCGTCAGCGCCTGCGGTTCGGACGACACGACCCGCAGCACCACGACGACGACCACGACGACCTCGCCCAGCTACGGCTCCACGCTCACCACCCCGCCGCCGGCCGCCGGCACCACCACCGAGCGCACAACGACGACGCGCACAAAGTAAGCCGTCGCGCACGCCTGGAAACGGCCGGCACCCGCCTCCGCGGAGCCGGCCGTTTCGTTTGCGGCGCAAGCCGCCCATGTTATGGTGCGCCATGATGAACGATGTTCGACGGCGCGCGCTCGATACTGTGAGACGCATCGTGCTCGGCCGGCTTGCCGGCCACCCCGCGCGCGTGTACCTGTTCGGCTCCTGCGCGCGCGGCGACATGCAGCGTTGGAGCGACATCGACGTCGCGATCGATCCGTTTCGGCCACTGCCCACCGGATTGCGGACGGACATCGAGGAAGGCCTCGAAGAGGGCGCCGTCGCCGTTTCCTGACCCGCACACGCACTTTTCTGTTTTGGATACACGTCCCATGACCGACTCCTCTCCCCGCCCCGTCCATGTCATCGGCGGCGGTCTCGCCGGGTCCGAGGCCGCTTGGCAGCTCGCCTCGCGCGGCGTGCCCGTGGTGCTGCACGAGATGCGCCCCGTCCGCGCGACGGAGGCGCACAGCACCGACCAGTTCGCGGAGCTGGTCTGCTCCAATTCCTTCCGGTCGGACGATGCGGAGTACAACGCGGTCGGGCTGCTGCACGAGGAGATGCGGCGCTGCGGGTCGCTGATCCTGCGCTGCGCCGACGCACACAAGGTTCCGGCGGGCGGCGCGCTCGCCATGGACCGCGACGGCTTCGCCGGCGCGGTGACCGAGGCGATCAGCGGCCATCCGCTCATCACCGTGCAGCGCGAGGAGGTCGCCGGCCTGCCGCCGGAGGAGTGGGACAGCGTCATCATCGCGACCGGCCCCCTCACCTCCCCGCCGCTGGCGGAGGCGATCCGCTCCTTCACGGGGGAGGAGTCTCTGGCCTTCTTCGACGCCATCGCCCCCATCGTCTATCTGGAGAGCATCGACCTGTCCAAGGCGTGGTTCCAGTCGCGCTACGACAAGCCCGGCCCGGGCGGCACCGGCAAGGACTACATCAACTGCGCCTTCGAGAAGGACGAGTACCGGGCCTTCATCGACGCCCTGTTGACCGCCGAGAAGCTCGACTTCAAGGAGTGGGAGAAGACCACCCCCTATTTCGAAGGCTGCCTGCCCATCGAGGTGATGGCCCAGCGCGGCGTGGACACGCTGCGCTACGGCCCCATGAAGCCGGTCGGCCTGACCAACCCGCACAAGCCGGAACGCCGCCCCTACGCGGTGGTGCAGCTGCGCCAGGACAACGCCCTGGGCACGCTCTACAACCTCGTGGGCTTCCAGACCAAGCTGCGCCACGCCGAGCAGACCCGCATCTTCCGCATGATCCCCGGCCTGGAAAAGGCGGAGTTCGCGCGGCTGGGCGGCATGCACCGCAACACCTTCCTGAACAGCCCGCGCCTGCTCGACGCGCACCTGCGCCTGAAGTCGCAGCCGCGCATCCGCTTCGCCGGGCAGGTCACGGGCTGCGAGGGTTATGTGGAAAGCGCCGCCGTAGGCCTGATGGCCGGCCGCTTCGCCGCCGCAGAACGGCTGGGGCGATCCCTGTCCAACCCGCCGCCGACCACGGCGCTGGGCGCCATCCTCGGCCACATCACCGGCGGGGCGAACGCCGAGACCTACCAGCCCATGAACGTGAACTTCGGCCTGTTTCCCCCGGTGGACGACCGCATCCGCGGCCGCGACCGCAAGCTCGCCTACACCCGCCGGGCCACGGAGGATCTGGAGGTTTGGCTAAGGGAGACGGCCGACACCCTCGCGTGACGGCCAACACCCATGCGGATGGGGCATAAATCCGAAATACATCCGTACAGCATCTCTTAACCGGAACTGTGGAACCATCGGCCCCAACGGTAGCGGGTATTCGGGTGGGCCTACGATGTTCCAGTCAAAATCACTTGTAGTCAAACAACTTGTCGTCATCGTCCTGGTGACCGTCGTCGCGTTGGCGGCGGGTGTCTTTGCCTTGACCGCCAAAAGTGGCGCGGACATCGAGAACCTCGCCTTCAAGGGGGGCGAACAGATCGGTTACCGCTACGCGGAAAAGGCCCAGGCGCAGTTGAACGACGCGATGAGCGCCAGCCGCTTCATCGCGTCGTCGCTGGTCAGCCTGAAGGCGTCCGGGCGGGCCGACCGGGCTCAACTCACCGCATGGCTGAAGAGCATCCTTGAGTCGCACCCGGAGTTCTTCGGCGTCTGGGTCGGTCTTGAGCCCAACGCGCTGGACGGGCGCGACGCACAATTCGCCGACACGCCGGGCACCGACAAGAGCGGCCGCTTCCTGCCCTACTGGAACCGCGCGGGAGGCGGGGTCGCGCTGGACGCGATCACCGGCTACGACGATCCGGGTCCGGACGGCGCCTATTATCAGGTTCCCAAGCGCACCCGGCATTCCATAGTGGTCGAGCCGTACGCCTACGTGGTGGGCGGCAAAAGCGTGCTGATGGTGTCGATGTCCGTTCCGATCATCGAGAACGACCGGGTCATCGGCGTGGCCGGCATCGACCTGACGACCGACGGCATCTGGGAGATGCTGAAGCCGGTGAAGCCCTTCGACACCGGCGCGGTTTACCTGGTCTCCAACGGTGGTCTCTGGGCCGGCTACGCCAACGCCGACCACATGGGCAAACCCATCGAGCAGACCAACCCGCGCCTGGAAGCGGCGAAGACCGCCATCCGGGAGGGGCGCCCCTTCGAGCATTTCTCGGTCACCGCCAGCGGTCTTGAGGTGAAGCAGCTGTTCCTCCCGGTGACCGTCACCGGAACGGACACGCCCTGGTCGATTCTGGTCAACCTGCCGCTCGACAAGGTGAACGCCCCGGTCACCAGCCTGCGCAACGCCACCATCGCCGGGGGCCTCGCCCTGCTGGCGGCTCTTGTCGCCGCCCTGCTGATCGCCAGCCGGCTCATCATCGGCACGCCGCTTCGCCGCACCATCGCCACACTTGACGCTGTGGTCGCCGGCAACCGCAACGCGACCATTACCGACACCGATCGCGCCGACGAGATCGGCGCCATCAACAAGGCGCTGAAGCTGTTCCAGGAAAACACCGTCCGGATGGCCGCACTGGAGGAGGAGCGCCGCCGCGAGGAACGGAACGCTACCGAACGCCGCAAGCGCGAGCTTGCGGACATGGCGGACCGTTTCGAGGCGACCGTCGGCGGCGTGGTGCGCAACGTCTCGGATCAGTCCAGCCACATGCGCACCACGGCGCAGAGCCTTTCCGCCATCGCCACGCAGACCGACCATCAGGCCGCGGCCGTGGCCGCCGCCGCCACGGAAGCCAGCCACAACGTCCAGACGGTGGCCGCCGCGGCGGAGGAACTGTCCGGCTCCATCCGCGATATCAACGAGCGGATCAGCCGCTCCTCGCAGATGGCGTCGGAGGCCGTGGGCGAGGTGGAACGGACCAACAGCACCCTGGAAGGACTGGCGGCCGCCGCGCAGAAAATCGGCGACGTCGTCAACCTGATCCAGGGCATCGCCGGCCAGACCAACCTTCTGGCGCTGAACGCCACCATCGAAGCGGCGCGCGCCGGCGAAGCTGGCAAGGGCTTCGCCGTCGTCGCCAGCGAGGTCAAGAACCTCGCCAACCAGACCGCCAGGGCCACAGAGGAAATCTCCGCCCAGATTGCCGAAATGCAGGCGGTCAGCGGCACGGTGGTGACCGTGATCCAGACCGTCGGCCGCCGCATCGTCGGCATCGACGAGACCATCACCGCCATCGCCGCGGCGGCGGAGGAACAGGGTGCGGCCACGCGGGAGATCAGCCGCAACGTCCAGCAGGCGTCCTCCGGGACGGACGCCGTCTCCGTCAACATCGGTGGCGTGACCGAAGCGGCCAGGAACACCGGGTCGGCGGCGGAACAGGCCCTGGCCGCGGCCGGCGACCTGTCCCGCGAGGCCGACCAGCTCCGTCAGGAGGTGGAACGCTTCGTCGCGATGATTCGCGCCGCCTGACCGCGCCGGCTGTGCGGACGGCTCAATACCGTCCCCGCACGGCCGCCCAGGCCAGCTTGGCCTGACGGAAGGGATTCGGCATCAGCACGCGCGCGGCGAAGGGGTCGTTCCCTTCCCGCGCGATCACGTCCAGGTAGGTGTCGGCCAGCACCGCCGGCAGCAGGGCTGGCAGGGCGGCGCGCGGCACCTCCCGACGCAGGGCACGGGCCTGGGACAGGTGGTCGCGGGCGACCTGCGCCACCTCCGCCACCACCGGGCGCAGCTCGAGTGGGGAGCGCAGCTCGAACAGGGCGCCGGTGTTCAGGCCGTGCGCCTCCGTCCGGTCGGCGGGCAGCATCACGCGGTGCTGGCGGGCGTGGAAGGGCACGGCACGCAGGATGCCGGTCAGCGCGTAGGCGATGCCCACATGCCGCGCGGCCTTCCCCGGCGCCTCGTCCCGCACGCCCAGCGCTTCCAGCGCGAGCTGGACGAGCGGCGCGCCGGTCACCTCGGCGTAGTTCACCAGACACTCCAGGCTGGCCGGCGGGCTGTCCTCCAGGTCGGCCTCGCGGGCGTCGATCAGGCGCTCGAACAGGGCGCGGGTCAGCCCATGCTCCCTGGCGGCGGCGGCCAGCGGCTCCATCACGCCGTGCTTGGGCACCGGCCCGCCCTCGTAAACCTTCTCGATGCCGTCGCGCCAGAATTGCAGGCGCATCTGGCCCAGAACCGGTTCGGTCACCACCTCGCGGGTCTTGGCGATCTCCAGGTTGAAGGCGTAGAGCGCGAACAGCGCCTCGCGCCGTTCGGCTGGCGCGAAGAGGCTGGTCAGAAAACGGTCGTTGTCATATTTCCTCACCTCCTGTCCGCTATAGGACAGGTCGGGGGTCGCCTTCGCCATGTGATGCCTGTTTGGGAAAAATGGGGGTGGCACGGTTAGAGGGACAGGGCAAAGCCCGCCCGCGCCTTATATTAGGCAGACAGGCTTCACACGCCAGCCCAGACGCGCAGCAGGCACGGAACATGGCCGATTTCAACATCGCCCCCACCAAGCCCCGCCGACCCAGCCCGATCGCCCGCAAGGACGCCGGGTCCGAGAACTTTCCCGTGGCATCCCGCCTGTTACCAAAACACCTGCGCCCTCACGTGATGGCGTTCTACAATTTCGTCCGGCTGGGCGACGACATCGCCGACGACCCGGATCTGGAGCCGGAGACCAAGCTCGCCTACCTGGAGGCGCTGGAACGGACGCTCACCACCGGGCAGGCGAAGCACGCCTACCTGAAGCCGGCGCTGGACCTGCGCGCCAGCCTCCAGTCCACGGGGGTCAGCGACCGCCACGCCCGGCAGGTGCTGCGGGCCTTCCGGCGCGACGCGGTCGGGGCGCGCTGCCACACCTGGAGCGACCTGCTGCTCTACTGCCGCTTCTCCGCAAACCCGGTCGGGCGCTACCTGCTCGACTTGCATGGCGAGGGCGTGGCGGCCGGACCGGCGTCGGACGCGCTCTGCTCCGCGTTGCAGGTGCTGAACCACCTTCAGGACTGCCGCGAGGACTGGGCGCAGCTCGGCCGCTGTTACATCCCGCTGGCCTGGTTCGACGAGGGCGGCATCAGCGTCGAGCGGCTGGTGGAGTCGGAGAGCGACGCCAAGCTGCGCGCCATCTTCGACCGCACGCTGGAGCACACCGACCGGCTGCTGGAGCGGGCCGCCCCGCTGCCCAGCCTGATCCAGCACCGCGGCCTGCGGCTGGAGGCATCGGTGATCCTCAGCCTCGCGGAATCGCTGGCGAACCGGCTGCGCGCGCGAGACCCGCTGAAGAAGCGGGTGGCGCTGGGCACGCACCACAAGCTGTTCGCCGCCGCGCGCGGGCTGGCGCGGGCCATCGGCACGGCTTAGGATCGGGTGACCAGGACCAAGGACAACCGGACGGGACCATAGCATGCCGCAGCCGCTGCTGGATTCGACGCAAAGCGACGCCGCCGAGACCCCGGCGGTGGTGGCCGAGCGTTCCGGCAGCACCTTCTACTGGCCGATGCTGCTGCTGCCCCGGTCCAAACGCGCGGCGATGTTCGCCATCTACGCCTTCTGCCGCCGCATCGACGACATTGCCGACGAGCCGGGGGAGCCCGCCGCCAAGCGGGAGGCGCTGGACGTCTGGCGGCGGGAGATCCGCAGCCTGTATGGCGGCGGCGCGCCCACCAGTTCGCTGGCCGCTGCGCTGAAGGGCGCCATCGAGCGCTACGGCCTGCCGCGCGGAGAGCTGGAAGCGCTGATCGACGGCATGGCGATGGACATTCCCGGCGACACCGGCGCCGGACTTCGCGCACCGGCCCTGCCCACGCTGCGGCTCTACTGCCGGCGGGTGGCCGGGGCCGTCGGCATGCTGGCGATTCGCGTCTTCGACCGCGCCGACACCGGCACGGAGGCCTTCGCCCTGGCCTTGGGCGAGGCGTTGCAGCTGACCAACATCCTGCGCGACCTTGCCGAGGACGCGCAGCTCGGCCGGCTCTACCTGCCGCGGGAGCTGCTGGATGAGGCCGGCATCGACGCCTCCGACCCCGACGCGGTGCTGGCCCACCCGAACCTGCCCAAGGCTTGCGAGGCGCTGGCCGATCTGGCCGAGGAGCGCTTTGCCGAGGCCCGCCGGGCGATTGGCAACGGCCGGGCCAGCGGGCAGCGTGGGTCGCTGTGGGCGGCGGTCGCCATGATGGTGCTCTACCACCGCCTGCTCGTGCGGCTGCGCGCGCGGGGCTGGGGCGACCCGACGCGGCGGGTGCGCGTCGGCAAGCGCGAATGCGCACTGGTGGCGATGCGCTGCGCGCTCGGCTATCCGCCCGCCTCGTGACCACCGTTCACCTCATCGGCGCCGGTCTCGCCGGCCTGTCCGCCGCCGTCCGCCTGACCGCCGCCGGTCGGCGGGTGATCGTGCATGAGAGCGCGCCGCAGGCCGGCGGGCGCAGCCGGTCCTTCTTCGATTCGACGCTCGGCCGCACGGTGGACAACGGCAGCCATCTGGCGCTGAGCGGCAACCGCGCCCTGCTGGGCTACCTGGACCGAATCGGCGCTCGCGACGGGCTGAGGGAGTTGCGCCCCGCGGCCTTCCCGTTCCTGGATCTCCGCACCGGGGAACGCTGGACACTGCGGCCCGGCGGGCTCTGGCTGTTCGACAGGGCGCGGCGGGTGCCGGGCAGCCGTCCAGCGGATTATCTGTCGGCGCTGCGGACGCTCGCCGCCGGGCCGGACGCGACCATCGCACAAGCCCTGCCCCCCGATGGCCCCTTGCAGGACCGGCTGTGGCAGCCGCTGGCCGTGTCGGTGATGAACGGCGCGCCCGACCGCTCCTCCGCCCGGCTGTTCGGCGCGGTCCTAAAGGAGACGCTTTTGCGCGGCGAGGCCGCCTGCCGCCCGCTGTTCGCAGACCGAGGCCTGTCCGCGGCGCTGATTGACCCCGCCGTGGCGTGGCTGGAGCGGAACGGGGCGGAGTTTCGGTTCGGCGCGCGGGTGGACGGGCTGGAGCGCGACGACGGACGCGTCACGGCCCTGTCGGTCTCTGGCACACGGCTGGTGTTGGGGGCCGGCGATTCGGTCGTGCTCGCCGCGCCGGCCTGGATCGCGGGACGCCTTCTGCCCGACCTTCCGGTCCCCGCCGCCGGGCGCGCCATCGTGAACGCCCATTTCCGGCTGGCGCAGCCCCCGGCCCTGCCCGGCGGCCTGCCCTTTCTCGGCCTTGTCGGGGGCACGGCGGAGTGGCTGTTCCTGCGCGGGGACGTCGCTTCCGTGACGGTCAGCGACGCCGACGCCCTGGCCGACGAGCCCACCGACGCGATCACCGCGCGCCTGTGGGGCGACGTGGCCCGCGCGCTGGGCGTGGACGGCCCGGCGGCGCCCTGCCGAGTCGTCAAGGAACGCCGCGCCACCCCCGACCAAGCGCCGGAGCAGGTCGCCAAGCGTCCAGGCCCACGCGTGGCCGGGCTGGCCAACCTTGCGCTGGCCGGCGACTGGACGGACACCGGCCTTCCGGCCACGCTGGAAGGCGCGGCGCGGTCCGGCGAGCGGGCGGCGCGGGCGCTTCTGCGCCCAGGGGTTACCACCTTTTCGCGCCTCGGCCTTTTTCCGGCCTTCACTTTGCCGCGTCGCGGGCCTATTTGAGCCAACGGAGGCGCCGCGCCGCCAAGGCTCGGCCCGAGAGTGGAAATCCAAGAAGAGAGGGTAACTCAATGGCGTTCGAACTTCCGCCGCTCCCCTACGCGTACGACGCGCTGGAGCCGTTCATGTCGTCGCAGACTCTCCACCTGCACCACGACAAGCACCACCAGACCTACGTCACCAACCTGAACAACCTGACCAAGGACAGCCCGCTGGCCAACGCCAGCCTGGAAGACGTGGTCAAGCAGAGCTACGGCGACCCGGCCAAGCAGGGCATCTTCAACAACGCCGGGCAGGTGTGGAACCACACCTTCTATTGGCAGAGCATGAAGAAGAACGGCGGCGGCAACATCCCGGGTGAGCTGGAGAAGCGCCTGATCGCCGACTTCGGCAGCATCGACAAGTTCAAGGAAGAGTTCTCGAACGCCGCCATCACGCAGTTCGGCTCCGGCTGGGCGTGGCTGTACATCGACAACGGCAAGCTGAAGGTCACCAAGACCCCGAACGCCGACACGCCGCTGGCCCAGGGCCACTACCCGCTGCTGACCGCCGACGTGTGGGAGCACGCCTACTACGTCGACTACCAGAACCGCCGCGCGGACTTCGTGAAGGCGTTCCTGGAAAGCCTGGTGAACTGGGAATTCGTCGCCGAGCGCCTGTCGAAGGCCCCGGCCTGATTCCGATAGGATCGCCAAAACGGAAAAGGACCCCGAAAGGGGTCCTTTTTTATTCCGCAAAGCCTTCGCGAGAATAACTTACCGCCGTAGGTTGGGTTAAGCGTCAGCGCAACCCAACATCTTCGACTCCGCGGAGTGTGTTGGGTTGCGCTGACGCTTAACCCAACCTACGAAACTCTTTTATTGTCAAACCGGCAGCAACGCCGCCCCCACGCGCCGCCCTTCGGCGAGCAGGACGTTGTAGGTGCGGCAGGCGGCACCCGTGTCCATCACCTCCACCACCACGCCGGCCTCGCGCAGGCCCTGGCGCAGGGCCTTGGGCAGAAGCTGCATCTTCGGGCCGGAGCCCAGCAGCAGAATCTCCACGCGCGGCTGCGCCTGGATGACGGCGGCGAAATGCTCCACCGTCAGGGCGGCGAACTCCGGCGCGTCCCAAGGCTGCGTCCGATCGGGCAGCACGATCACCGCACCGGGCCGCCACTGCCCCGACACGCAGAACTGCCCGTCCCCGTATCCGTCGATGACCTGACGGTCCGACGGGATGATCGGCGTGATGTCCGCCATCGCTTACCTGCTTCCAGCCTGTCCGGTCAGGGCGTCGGGGCCGGCTGCGCGGCCTCGGTGGCCGGCGCGTTGCGGCGCAGCCGGTTTTCGCCCAGGAACAACAAGATGGGGGCGGCGATGAAGATGGACGAGGAGGTCGCCAGGAAAATGCCGAAGATCAGCACGATGCCGAAGTCCTGCAGCGCCTCGCCGCCGAAGAAGGCCAGCGGAATGATCGACAGCAGCGTGGACATCGAGGTGCCGAGCGTGCGGTTCAGCGTCTCGTTGATCGACCGGTCGATCAGCTCGCGCAGCGGCATCTTCTTGTAGATGCGCAGGTTCTCGCGCATGCGGTCGTACACGACCACCTTATCGTTGATCGAGTAACCCATGATCGTCAGAATCGCCGCGATCGCCGTCAGGTTGAACTGCATCCCGGTGACCGCGTAGAAGCCGACGATCTTGGTCACGTCCAGCAGCAGCGTGACGATGGCGCCGAAGCCGAACTGCCATTCGAAGCGGAACCAGATGTAGACGAGCATCGCCAGCATGGCGAGGCCGAGCGCCAGCATGCCGTTGAAGAACAGCTCGCCGCTGACCGACGCGCCCACCGCCTCCACGCGGCGCACGGTGGTGCCGGGGATTTCCTTGGCGAGCGTGGCGCGCACCTTGTCGGCCGCCACCTGCTGCGCCGCGTCGTCGCCCGGCTGACGCTCCAGGCGGATCAGCACGTCCTGCGTGGAGCCGAACTCCTGCAGCGCCACCTGCCCCATGCCGAGGCCGCCCAGCGTGTGGCGGAGCTGCGCGAAGTCGGCGGCCTGCGGCGTGCGGGCCTCGATCACGATGCCGCCCCGGAAGTCGATGCCGTAGTTCAGGCCGGGGTAGAAGAACAGAATCACCGACGCGATGGACAGCAACGCCGACACGATCAGGCCGGCGTAGCGGCCGCGCATGAAGGGGATGTTGGTGTTGTCGGGAACCAGACGAAGCCGGAACATGGGGAAACCTCTCAGATGGGCGACTGATGATGCCTGTTGTCATCAGTCGCCCGTTTAACCCGACAGATCAATGCCGCAGGCATTGATTGAAAGGGTGAAGCGGAGGGTGCCTTCAGGCGCCGTCCGCTTCAGACCGGCAGGGCCGCCGGCCGCGACTGGCGCAGCCAACTGACCATCATGAGACGCACGAGCACGGTCGCGGTGAACATCGAAATCAGGATGCCGAAGGTGATGGTGACGGCGAAGCCCTTGATGGTGCCGGTGCCGAAGATGAACAGCAGCGCCATCTTGATGGCCGTCGTCAGGTTGGCGTCCACGATGGTGGAGTAGGCACGGCTGAAGCCGGCCTCCACCGCGCCGAACACGCCACGGCCCTTCTTCGTCTCCTCACGGATGCGCTCGTTGATGAGGATGTTGGCGTCCACCGACAGGCCCAGCGTCAGCAGGATGCCGGCGATGCCCGGCAGCGTCAGCGTGGCGTGCAGCATCGACAGCGCCGCCACCGTCAGCACGATGTTGAACAGCAGCGCGACGCAGGCGAAGGCGCCGAACAGCCCGTAGGAGGCGATGATGTAGGCGCAGACCAGCGCGAAGCCAATGGACACCGCCATCAGGCCGGCGCGGATCGAATCGGCGCCGAGGTCGGGGCCGACCGTGCGTTCCTCGATCACCTTCAGCGGGGCCGGCAGGGCGCCGGCGCGCAGCAGGACGGCGAGGTCGTTGGCGCTGGCGGCGGTGAAGTTGCCGCTGATCTGGCCCCGGCCGCCGGTGATCGGCTCGCGGATCACAGGGGCGCTGATGACCTTGTTGTCGAGCACGATGGCGAAGGGACGGCTGACGTTGGCCTTCGTCACATCGGCGAAGCGGCGCGCGCCCAGGCTGTCGAATTCAAAATTCACCACCCACTCGCCGGTCTGGGGGTTGGTGCCGGCGGTGGCGTTCTTCAGGTTGGCGCCGTCCACCTCGACCTTCTTGCGCACCACGTAGGAGGGCTGGTTGCGCCCACCCTCGGTCGAGGGCAGCACTTCCGAGCCCGGAGGGGCGCGGCCGGTGGCCGGGTCGGCGTTCATGTCCACCAGACGGAAGGTCATCTTCGCGGTGGTGCCGAGCAGCCGCTTGATGCGGTCCGGATCCTCGACGCCCGGAAGCTGGACGAGGATGCGGTCGTTGCCCTGGCGGGCGATGGTCGGCTCGTTGACGCCGGTCTCGTCGATTCGGCGCCGGACGATCTCGATGGACTGCTCCACCGCCTGGGTGGCGCGGTCGCGCAGCGCGACCTCGCTCAACGCCACGGTGACGGTGCCGCCGTTGGCGCTGACGTCCAGGTCCGGCTGGCCGCCGCCGAGCGCGCCGCCTCCGATGCGGTTGGCGAGCTGGCGCAGAGCCTTCACCGCATCATCGGCCTGGGCCGGGTCGCGCAGCTGCACGGTGATGCCCCGGTCGCCGGGATTGATCGCCGTGTAGCCGATGTTGGCGGTGCGGAGCTGGGTGCGGGCCGAATCGACCAGACCTTCGACGCGGTCACGGATGACCGCGCCCATGTCCACCTCCAGCAGCAGGTGCGAGCCGCCGCGCAGGTCGAGGCCGAGGCTGACCCGGTTGTTGGCGTACCAGCCCGGCAGGGCCGCCAGCGTCTCGCGGCTGAGGAAGTTCGGCAGCGTGAGGATGGCCCCGAGCACGCAGGTCGCGATGATCAGGTAAATCTTCCAGCGCGGAAAATACAGCATGCGTCAACCAGTCCCGTTCACTACCGAAGGGCCGCCTTACTTGCGGCCCGCAACCTTCGCTTCGCCGGCCTTCTCGCCATCCGCGGCCTCGGTGGTGCCGCCGCCCGTGCCGCTCTTGCCGGCCGGCTCGGTCTTGGCGAGCACGAGGTTCACGGTGGAGCGCACGCAGCGCACGCGGACATTGTCGGCGATCTCGACGGTGACCTCGTCCTCCGGACCGACCTTGATCACGGTGCCGATGATGCCGCCGCCGGTCACGACGCGGTCGCCGCGGCGGATGGACTCCAGCATCGCCTTGTGTTCCTTCATCTTCTTCTGCTGCGGACGGATCAGCAGGAAGTAGAAGACGACGAAGATCAGAATCAGCGGCAGGAACTGCACGATCATGTCGCCACCGCCGGCGGCGGGCGCGGCGGTCTGTGCATAGGCCGTCGAAACGAACATCTGGAGGCTCCTTATGGTTGGTCCCGGACCGCTAGCCAAGGGTTCGGGACGCCGCGACTATAACGGGCCGCGCCCGCGATGCAACGGGATACGGAAAAAGGACGGCGGCTTGTGCCGAGCCGCCCGTGTGATACCGTGCGCTTGCGACGAAAAAATGGCCGCGCACGCGGCCGGTTTCCACGAAAATCTGCGCAAAGCCCGGAACGATGACGACTGATTCCCAACTGCTGCCGCTGCTGACCCGCATCGCCGAGGCGCTGGAGCGCCTGGCCCCGCCGCCCCAGACCCGGCTGGACCTCGCCGCCGCCGACGCCTTCACCTGGCATGCCGACCCCGACCGGCTGGACCCGGTGCCGGTCGTGAACCGGGTGGAGATCGGGCTGCTCCAGGGTGTGGAGCGGCAGCGCGACATCCTGCTGGACAACACGGAGCGCTTCGCCGCCGGGCTGCCGGCCAACAACGCGCTGCTGTGGGGCTCGCGCGGCATGGGCAAAAGCTCGCTGGTGAAGTCGGTGCACGCCTCTGTGGCGGAGAAGCACCCCGGCACGCTGGCCCTGGTGGAAATCCACCGCGAGGACATCCCCACCCTGCCCCGCCTGCTCGCCCGCCTGAAGGACGAGCCGCGCCGCTTCATCCTGTTCTGCGACGACCTGTCCTTTGACCACGACGACGCGCATTACAAGTCGCTGAAGGCCGTGCTGGACGGCGGCATCGAGGGCCGGCCGGACAATGTGGTCTTCTACGCCACCTCCAACCGGCGCCACCTGATGCCGCGCGACATGATCGAGAACGAGCGGTCCACCGCCATCAACCCGGCCGAGGCCGTGGAGGAGAAGGTGTCGCTGTCTGACCGGTTCGGCCTGTGGCTGGGCTTCCACAACTGCGACCAGCCGACCTATTTCGCGATGATCGAGGGCTACGCCCGGCGCTTCGGCCTCGACATCCCGGTCGAGCAGCTGCACGCCGAGGCCGTGGAGTGGTCGATGACGCGCGGCAGCCGGTCCGGCCGCGTCGCCTGGCAGTTCATCCAGGACCTGGCCGGCCGGATGGGGAAACCCCTTCGCTGACCCGCGCGGGATCCAGGCGGTCGCGCGGATCGACCGCCTGGCTTCCCTTGCGCAGTTCGAAATGGAGCTGCGGGCTGGTGACGGAGCCGGTCTGCCCGACCGTCCCGATGGCCTGCCCCCGCTTCACCCGGGCGCCCCGCTCCACGTCGATGCGGTCGAGATGGGCGTAGGCGGTGATGTAGCCGTCGGAATGCTTCACCAAAAGCAGGTTGCCGAAGCCGCGCAGCTCGTTGCCGGCGTAGGCGACGATCCCGTTGTCGGATGCCAGCACCGGCGTCCCCCGCGCGGCGGCGATGTTGACGCCATCGTTGTGCAGCCCGTCGGGCTTCGGCCCGTAGGTCGAGATCACCTTGCCCTTCACCGGCCACAACAGCCGGCCTCCGGACGAGCGCGGCGCGGGCGCTTCCTCCGCCGGGGGCGGCGGAGCCGCGGCGGCCTCCTGGGTGGGAGCGGGAGCGGCGGGCGGAGGCTCAGCAGCGCGCGGCGGGGCTGCGGGGGCCGGCGTGGGAGTGGGAGTGGGAGTGGGCGCCGCCTCGGCGACGATGGCGGGTTTCTGCCCCGGCAGGCGCAGCGAGGTCGGAGCCTGCCCCGGCTGGTAGGTGGTGCCGCCGGCGGCGGACTCGCTGCCCATGGCCGGCTTGGAGCCGGGAACCGGTGCGGCCGCGACGCCGGACGGCGCCGGGGCGGGAGTGGCGGCCGGCGCGGGAGCGCCCGACGGGGGCGGCAGTTCCTCCCCCTTGATCGAACCACGCGACACCTGCTTGACCGGCGCGGTCGCCACCACCGGGCCGGAGCCGGACGATGCGGCGGCGCCACCGCCGGCCTGACCGGCGTCCGCCACCACCGTCCCCTCCGTCCGGGCGCCGCCGTTGCCGGGCAGGCGCAGCGGCTGGCCGGTCTGGACGGCGTAGGGCGGGGTCAGGCCGTTGATGCGCGTCAGCTCGCTGACGTCGACGTTGAACATGCGGGAGACGCCATAAAGCGTGTCCCCCTTCTGCACGATGTACTGGCGAGACGTCGGCAGGACGAGCCGCTGCCCGACCTCCAGCGTGTAGGGCGGGGTCAGGTGGTTGGCCTCGATCAGGTCGCGCAGGGGCACGTTGTAGCGGCGCGACAGGGTGTAGGCGCTGTCGCCGCGCGACACGATGATCGCCCCGCCGGCGGAGTCCGGGGAGTTGCCGACGGTCGTCACCGGGGCAAGCCCGCCGGTGCGCTGGCAGGCGGTCACCAGCGGCAGCATCAGCAGCGCCGCAAGAAGGAAGCGCGACTTCACGCCGAACGGGCCGGCTGATCCGTCTCGGGCGGCGGCTCCGAGGGCGGTTCCGAGGGCGGATCGGACAGCAACGGTACGAAGCGGACGGGCCACAGGTCCTCCCGAATGAGACCGGTTTCGGTCCGCCGGAAGCGGACCACCCGCTGTTCGCGGTAGTCCCCACCCAGCGGGATGACCATGACACCACCAATGGCGAGCTGATCCGTCAAGTCCTTTGGCGGTTCCGGACCGCCAGCGGCCGTGACCAGTATGCGCTCGAAGGGGGCCTGCTCCGGCCATCCCCTGGTCCCGTCGCCGTGCCGGGTCGTGATGTTGTGCAGGCGGAGTGCCTGGAATCGCTTCTCCGCGTCCATCAGCAGCGGCCTCAGCCGCTCGATCGTGTAGAGGCGACGGCACAGGCGCGACAAAATCGCCGCCTGATAGCCGGAGCCGGTCCCGATCTCCAGCACCTTCTGGCGGTCGTTCAGCTCCAGCGCCTGGGTCATCAGACCGACGATCAGCGGCTGGCTGATCGTCTGGCCGAGGTCGATGGGCAGGGCCGTGTCCTCCCAGGCCTTGTCCTGGAAGGCGTTGGGGACGAACAACTCGCGCGGGACCCGTTCGATGGCGGCCAAAACCCTGGTGTCGGTCACGCCGTTGCGGCGCAACGCCATCAGCAAACGGATCTTGCGCGCGTCGACCGTCACACGAATGCCTGTCGCAGCGTCTGAAGCGTCGGGGTGTGCGTCAGGTCCAGGAAGACCGGCGTCACCGAGATACCACCCGAGAATACCACATGGATGTCCGTGTCGGGAGCCACATCGGCCTCCCCGCGCAGCGTGCCGATCCAGATGTAGGGCTTGCCGCGCGGATCGACGCGCTCCAGCAGCTCGTCGCCGATCTTGCGCTTGCCGTGGCGGACCACCTGGATGCCGGTGACCTCCTCGGCCTTGCGGGCCGGGAAGTTCACGTTCAGCAGCACGTTCTTCGGCCAGGCGACGGTCACCGCCTTGCGGATCACGTCGGCGCCCCAGGCCTCCGCCGCCGACCAGTCGATGGGGTTGCCGTTCTCGTAATGCTGGCTCATGGCGATGGACGGCACGCCGAGCAGGGTGGCCTCCATGGCGGCGGCGATTGTGCCCGAATAGGTCACGTCCTCGCCTATGTTGGAGCCCTGGTTGACGCCCGACAGCACCAGCGTCGGGCGCGCGTCCTTCATGACGTGGTTCACGGCCAGCAGCACGCAGTCGGTCGGCGTGCCGTCCACCGTGAAGCGCTTCTCGTCCAGCTTGCGCAGGCGCAGCGGCCGGTTGATGGTCAGCGAGTGGCTGGCGGCCGACTGCTCCATCTCCGGTGCCACGACCCACACGTCGTCGCTGAGCGACCTGGCGATCTTCTCAAGGACCTTCAGTCCCTGGGCGTGGATGCCGTCGTCGTTGGTGACGAGGATGCGGGTCTTGGACAGGTCGAGGGGGAGTTCGAACATCAGAGGGAAATCCTCTCCAGCCCGCGCATGTAGGGCCGGAGCGCTTCGGGGACGAGGATCGAGCCGTCGGGCTGCTGGTAGTTTTCCAGCACCGCGATGAGGCAGCGCCCGACCGCGACGCCCGATCCGTTGAGGGTGTGGACGAACTGCGTCTGCTTCTCGCCCTTGGGCCGGCAGCGCGCCTTCATGCGCCGGGCCTGGAAGTCGCCGCAGTTCGAGCAGCTGGAGATCTCGCGGTACATGTTCTGCCCCGGCAGCCAGACCTCGATGTCGTAGGTCTTGCGGGCGGAGAAGCCCATGTCGCCGGTGCACAGCGTCACCACGCGGTACGGCAGGCCGAGCCGCTGCAGGATGGTCTCCGCGCATTTGGTCATGCGCTCATGCTCCGCCTCCGACTGGTCGGGGGCGGTGATGCTGACCATTTCGACCTTCCAGAACTGGTGCTGGCGGATCATGCCGCGCGTGTCGCGTCCGGCCGAGCCGGCCTCCGCGCGGAAGCAGGGGGTCAGCGCGGTGTAGCGGTAGGGCAGCTCCTCCGTCGCCACGATCTGGTCGTTGACGAGGTTGGTCAACGGCACCTCGGAGGTCGGGATCAGGTAATGGTCCGTGCCGGTGGTGCGGAACAGGTCTTCCTCGAACTTCGGCAGCTGACCGGTGCCGAACAGGGCGTTGTCGCGCACCATCAGCGGCGGCGCGATTTCCGTGTAGCCGTGCTCGGCCGTGTGCACGTCCAGCATGAAGTCGGCGAGCGCGCGTTCCAGCCGCGCGAGCCCACCCTTCAGCACCGTGAAGCGCGCGCCGGACATGCGGGCGGCGGCCTCGAAGTCCATCAGGCCCAGGGCCTCGCCCAGCTCGAAATGCTGCTTGGCGTTGGCGATGGACTTCGGCTCGCCCCAGCGGCGGATCTCGACGTTGGCGGTCTCGTCCGGCCCGTCGGGCACGTCGTCGGCCGGCAGGTTCGGGATGGTGGCGAGCAGCCGGTCGAGTTCGGCGCCGAGCGCCTTCTCCTCCTCCTCGACCTGCGGCAGGCGCACCTTCAGCTGCGCCATCTCGTCCATCAGCGGCTGGGCGTCGCGGCCCTCGCGCTTGGCGACGCCGATCTCCTTCGCCGCCTCGTTGCGGCGGGCCTGCATCTCCTGCAGCTGGGTCTGCGCGGCG
The DNA here is from genome assembly GCF_053470405.2 of Azospirillum mesophilum. Classification (NCBI taxonomy): domain Bacteria; kingdom Pseudomonadati; phylum Pseudomonadota; class Alphaproteobacteria; order Rhodospirillales; family Azospirillaceae; genus Azospirillum; species Azospirillum mesophilum. The sequence goes on along the minus strand of NZ_JBPXMQ020000006.1, from coordinate 49,658 downwards.
CGGCGGCGCGAATCCAGGTCCAGCAGCGTCGGCGACATCGGCTCAAGGCCCCGGCGGGCGAGGCCGCGGTCGAAGGCGTCGGGGTTCTCACGGATGGCGCGAAGGTCGTGCATGGCTCACGGCAAAACGGAATGGGTGGGAGGCTGGTTATAGTGCGCCACCGGGGGAAGGTCCAGTGGCGCGGCCAAACCGGATGTTAACGCATACGGGGCTATTCGCGTGGTGCCCGCCATTTATCGGTGGCGCGGCCCCTCGGGAACGTTGCAGAACCGCGCCCTGTCTCACTCGCTGGCCATCGCATCCCGGACATGCCTCTCGACTCCCGCACCCTCGTCGTCGTTCTGGTCGGACTCGGAGTCCTGCTGACCATCGCCGTCTTCCTGACTTGGCGCGCGCACCGGCACATCCGCGCGCTCGGCTATTGGACGCTGGGCGCCCTGCTGGGCGTGATGGGCATGGCGCTGGTCACCTTGCACGGCGTGGCGCCCGCGGGCTTCATCGTGCCGGTCAGCAACGCCGCGGTGATGACCACCTACATCCTGATTTGGTCCGGCGTGCGGAGCTTCGCGGAGCGCCCGGTTCTCGTCCGGGCGGGCATCGCCCTGTTCGCGGTGCTGGCCTTCGGCAACGGTTATTTCCTGTTCGTGGACGACAACATCGTCGCGCGGATCCTCGTCAATTCGGCGGGGATCACCGGCCTGTCGCTGCTGATCGCGGCGGAACTGCTGCGCGCCGGGCCGACGGGCTCTCCGGGCCTCGCCAAGCGCATGACGGCGCTGATCTTCCTGGGCCACGCCCTGTTCGCCGCGGCCCGCGGGCTGATGACGCCGGGGGCCGGGCCGCTGGAAAACGTGCTGTCGCCCAGCGCGCTGCAGGGCATCGCCTTCCTGGAGACCATCCTGGCCGTGACGGCCTGGAGCTTCGGCTTCCTCGCCATGACCAGCGAGCGGTTGCAGGGCGACCTGGACCGGCTGGCGACCATCGACCCGCTGACCGGCGCCTACAACCGCCGCGCCTTCTTCGCCCATGCGGAGCGCGAGTTGCTGCGGGCGCAACGCACCGGATCGCCCACGGCGCTGCTGCTGCTCGACCTGGACCGGTTCAAGCGGATCAACGACGGCTTCGGCCATCTGGCCGGCGACGCGCTGCTGCGGACCTTCGCCGCGACGGTCACCGCGCGGCTGCGCGCCAGCGACCTGTTCGGCCGCTATGGCGGGGAGGAGTTCTGCCTGCTGCTGCCCGATACGGACCGCACCGGCGCCCTCGCCCTGGCCGAATGCCTGCGCGCCAACGTCGCCGCGCAGGCGCTGGAGTTCGACGGCCAGCGCATCGCGGTAAGCGTCAGCATCGGCGTCGCGGAATGCCGCAGCGGCGCCGACCTGGACACGGCCCTGGCTGACGCCGACAACGCGCTCTATCAGGCCAAAAGGAACGGCCGCGATCAGGTAGTGGTGGCGGAGCGGGCCGGCTGACCGGCCCATTCCTTTACGCCTGCTCGGCTTCCGCCTGTTCGCGCTTCTTCTCGATGCTGCGGCCGATCCAGATCGAGATTTCGTAAAGGGCCAGCAGCGGAATAGCGAGGCCGCACTGGCTGATGACGTCCGGGGGCGTCAGCACGGCGGCGATGATGAAGACGAACACGATGGCGTAGCGCCGCTTGGCGGCCAGCGTCTCCGTCGTCAGCAGGCCGGCGCGGACCAGCAGCGTCAGCAGCACCGGAAGCTGGAAGGCCAACCCGAACGCGAAGATCAGGTGCATCACCAGCCCGAGATACTCGCCCACGCGGGCCTCGAACTCGATCGGCAGGGCCGCCGTGTCGGTGCCGGGGTGGAACTCGAAGCCCAGGAAGAAGCGCCAAGCCAGCGGGAAGATGAAATAGTAGACCATCGCCCCGCCCAGGAAGAACAGGATCGGAGTGGCCACCAGGAAGGGCAGAAAGGCCTTGCGCTCGTGCTTGTACAGGCCGGGCGCCACGAACATCCAGATCTGGCTGGCGACGATGGGGAAGGACAGGAAGCAGCCGGCCCAGAAGGACACCTTCACATAGGTGAAGAAGGCCTCCGTCAGGCCGGTGTAGATCATCCGGCGCCCCTGCCCCGCCAAAATGTCGGCCAAGGGCTGGACCAGGAAATTGTAGATCCGGTCGGAGAAGGCGTAGCAGAGGAAGAACGCCACGACGATGGCGATGATCGCGTACATCAGCCGGTTGCGCAGCTCGACCAGATGGTCGATCAGCGGCATCTTGCTTTCTTCAAGCTCGTCTTCGGTCTCGCCGGTCATGCGGGTATCGCCGGACACTGGGGTCACGCCTGCTTGTTGGTCGTTTGCACCGGCACGGGTTCAGCCGCCGCCGGCGTGGGAGTGAACTCCACCGGAGCGGCGGGCGGCGGCGGAGCCGTCACCGGAGGCTCCGTGGCCGGCTGGGGCTGGGCCGCCGCGACCTGCGGGGAGCCGACGGGCGCCGGTTCCTCCTCCGGCGGGCTTCCGGGGTGGCCAGAGAAGCCGACATCGAAGGCGTTCTTCAGATCGCCCTTCGGATCGACCGTGTTCTCGACCATGCTCTTCAGGTTCGCGTCGCGGACCTTCAGCGCTTCGCGGCGCAGCTCGTCCAGCTCCGCCTCGCGCATCATGTCGTCGATGTGGCCCTGGAATTCGCGCGCGACCACGCGCGCCTTCCGCACCCATTTGCCCAGGGTGAAGATGGCTTTGGGCAGGTCTTTCGGGCCGATGACCACAAGGGCCACGACCGCGATGACCATCAGTTCCGACCAGGCGATGTCGAACATGGCTCCTCAGCCTTTTCGAGACGGCGCGTGGACCGACGACGCCGACCGGTCAGGTGCGGGCCGTCTCGTCCTTCTTCACGCCATGATCCGCGGGCGCCGCCGGCGGAACGGGCTGGTTCGGCAGCACCTTGGATTCGGTGGCTGGCGGAGTGGTCGCCTCGTCCTCGTCCTTCAGGCCGGCCTTGAAGTTCTTGATGCCCTTGGCGAGGTCGCCCATCACCTTCGGCAGCTTGCCGGCGCCGAACAGGAGCAGCACGATCAGCAGAACGATGACCCAATGCCAGATGCTGGAAAATCCCATGACACACTTTTCCTGAACGCTCGCCCCATCGGCGGGGCGGCACTATGGCAGAAAGGTTTCGCCACCGCAACGCTCGGCGGGGCGGCCGTTTCCGACGAAACCACCTTGGGGAATCAGGTGGTGCCTTGCGCCGGAAATACGAAGACCTGACGAAGGTCGAGGTCCACCGAAACGCGGCTTTCCTCCGCCGCCAGGAACTGCCCCGGCATGCGGGAATGCAGGTGGACCGACCCGCCCGCCCCGTCCGGCAGGTCGAGATGCACAAGGCTGGAGCGGCCCAGCAGGCGCGCCGCCGTCACGCGGGCCTGCATCGGCTGGGTGGCGTCCGGGGAAACGCTCAGCCGCAGCGCCTCCGGCCGGATCAGCACCTCGGCGGCCGTGCCATCGGACAGGCGGGTGGGCACCGGGCCAACGGGCGTGTCCACCGTACCGTCGCGCGCCACGCCGGCCAAGCGGTTGACCTCCCCGAAGAAGGCGGCGGCGTAGGCCGTGGCCGGGCGGGTGTAGAGGTCCACAGGGTTGCCGATCTGCTCGATCCGGCCGGCGCGCATCAGCACGATGCGGTCGGCGAGGAACATCGCCTCCTCCGGATCGTGGGTGACCAGCATGGTGGCTGCGCCGTTCTTCTTCAGGACATGCAGCGTCTCGTCCCGCACGCGGTCGCGCAGCCGGGCGTCGAGGCCGGAAAAAGGCTCGTCCAGCAACAGCACCGACGGGTTGGGCGCGAGCGCGCGGGCCAGCGCCACCCGCTGCTGCTGCCCACCCGAGAGGTGATGCGGGAAGGAGCCCGCATGGTCGGCCATGCCCACCTGCCCCAGCGTTTCCAGCGCGCGGCGGCGTTGCGCCTCGCCGGACAGGCTGGTCAGGCCGAAGCGCACGTTGTCGAGCACCGACAGGTGCGGGAACAGCGCGTAATCCTGGAAAACGAGTCCGACGCCGCGCTTTTCCGGTGGGACCGCGCCGCGCTCGTCGGCGACAAGCCGCCCGCCGATGCGCACCGCCCCCCTCTGCAAGGGCTCAAGCCCCGCCGCGACCCGCAACAGGGAGGACTTGCCGCAGCCCGATGGGCCGCACAGGCAGACGATCTCCCCCGCCGCGACGGTCAGGCTGACGTCGTCCACCGCGGTCACCCGGCCGTAGCGGTGGGTTACGAGGTCGAGCGCCAGGGCTGGCGGCGGGCCGTCCGGGCGCTCCCCGACGGTGCGGAGGGTGCTGCGGCGGTCGTGGGCGACGGTTGGACAATCCATGAGGATCCCGGTCGGAAGCGGCCAAGGGGTTCGGTTCCCGTGTACCCGCTCCAGGCGTGAAAATGCAAATGGTTCTTATTTGCGGAGCAGCGCCTACGAATCTCCGTCGTCGGACTCGCCCCTGTCCGCCGGTTCGTCCAGGCCGCCGCCGGCGATGCCCAGCAGGACGGGGCGCGAGTCGAGCAGGCCGGCGGCGCGCAGATCCTCCACGCCCGGCAGGTCGCGCAGGGATTCCAGCCCGAAATGGTCGAGGAAATGGTCGGTGGTGATCCAGGTCAGCGGGCGGCCGGGCGTCTCCCGGCGGCGGCCGGGGCGGATCCAGCCGTTCTCCATCAGGATGTCCAGCGTGCCCTTGCTGGTCGCCACACCGCGGATCGCCTCGATCTCCGCGCGGGTGACCGGCTGGTGGTAAGCGATGATCGCCAGTGTCTCGATGGCCGCGCGGGACAGCTTCTTGGAGACTTCCTCCTCCTGCCGGAGCAGAGGGGCGAGGTCCACCGCCGTGCGGAACGACCAGCCCGCCCCCGTGCGGATGAGGTTCACCCCGCGCGCCGCGTAATGCGCGCGAAGCTCCTCCAACAGGGCGCGCACGTCGGCCTCGCGGCCCAGCCGTCCGGCCAGCGTCTCCTCGTCCAGCGGGTCGGCGGAGGCGAACAGCAGCGCCTCCAGCAGCCGCAGCTTCTGAACGCGGGCTTCGGCCTCGTCGGAGTTTGTGGTTTCCTGGATCATCGTTTCGGAACCGTTCAGTCCGGCCGGCGCGCGGCGCGGCGGACGTAGATGGGGGTGAAGGCGCCGTCCTGGCGGAGTTCCACCTGCCCCGCCTTGGCAAGCTCCAGCGTTGCGGCAAAGTGCGCTGCCAGCGCGGAGCGGTTCAGCAGCGTCCCCCGCACGCCGTCCGGCAGGAAGCTGGACAGGGTCGCCCAGTCCGGCATGTGGCCCAGCAACTCCGACAGGCGGCGCACCGCATCCTCCAGCGAATAGAGCCGCACCGGCTCGATGTGCAGGACGCCGCCCTCCTTGCGCTTCTTGTGCTCGCCGTAGGCTTTCAGCAGGTCGTACAGCGTGACCTGGAAGACCGACTTGCGCTGGATGTCCACATCCTCCGGCGCGCCGCGCGCGAAGATATCGACGCCCAGGCGCGGGCGGTCGAACAGGCGACCGGCCGCCTCCTTCATCGCCTCCAGCCGTTGCAGCTGGAACGCCAGGGCCGCCGCCATGTCCTCGCCGCTCGGCTCCTCATCCTCGACCTCCGGGATCAGCAGGCGCGACTTCAGGTAGGCGAGCCATGCCGCCATGACGAGGTAGTCGGCGGCCAGCTCCAGCCGCACCTTGCGCGCCTCCGCGACGAAGGCGAGGTACTGGTCGGCAAGTTGCAGGATGGAGATCTTGGTCAGGTCCACCTTCTGCTCGCGCCCCAGCGCCAGCAGCATGTCGAGCGGCCCCTCGAACCCGTCCAGAACCAGGACCAATTGCTCCGCGGGAGTCGACGGGGTATCGCCGCCGTCCTGAGAAACGTCCTCCACCATGGTCAGGAATTGCCGCTGAGGACCTGGATCAGGTCGATCACGTAGTCGACCGGCGGGCCGAGCACCCAGCTCATGACGTTCAGGTTCACCCCGATCTCCCGCCCGATCATCGGCAGCAGGAAGAAGGCGCCAAGCAGGATCAACATGCCGTAGCGCTCCAGCCGCGCCAGCGGGAAGGCCAGCGCGTCGGGCAGGATGCCCACCGCCACCCGCCCGCCGTCCAGGGGCGGCAGCGGAATGAGGTTGAAAACCATCAGCACGACGTTGACGAGGACCGACACCTCCAGCGCGGCGCGGAACCACGTCTCGACGGCGCCGCCCTGCGCGCTCGTCAGTCCCCACAGGATGGCGGAGATCAGCGCCAGCACGAAGTTGATTCCCGGCCCGGCCAGCGCCACCCAAACCATGTCGCGACGCGGGCGGTACAGGCGGCCGAAATTCACCGGCACGGGCTTGGCCCAGCCGAACACGAAGCCGGTGGTGAAATACATCAGGGCCGGCAGGATAACCGTGCCGAACAGGTCGATGTGGCGGAGCGGGTTCAGCGTCACGCGGCCGAGTTGCCACGCCGTGTCGTCGCCGCGCCACCAGGCCACGAAGCCGTGCGCCGCCTCGTGCAGCGTGATGGCGAGGATCGCGGGGATGGCGACCGCGGCGATCATCGGAATGCGGTCGATCAAGCCGTCCACGCCCGTTCCTCCTGTTTTACGCCAGCTTGGTTCCTGGGGGGGTGCCGAGAAGCTCGGCCAGCCGCGCCGTCAGGGCGGCGACGTCCACCGGCTCCGGCGCGCAGCGCACCGCCTGGGCCAGCGCCCAGCGCTGGGCGGCGGCGTAGGTCATCGCCGGCACGGCCTCGGCCACGGCCTCCATCTCCTCCATCACGCCATTGCAGTGAAGCACGATGTCCAGCCCCGCCGCCAGCACGGCCTGCGCCCGGCTCCGCATGTCGCCGGCCAGCGCGCCCATGGAGAGGTCGTCGCTGAACAGCAGCCCGTCGAAGCCGATCGGCGCGCCGCGCACCACGTCGCGCACCACGGTGGCGGAGGTGCTGGCCGGGGCATCCGGGTCGATGGCCTTCAGCACCACATGGGCGACCATGCCCAGCGGCATGTCGGCCAGATCGCGGAAGGGCGCGAAGTCGGTGGTGTCCAGATCCTCGCGCGGGGCGTCCACCACCGGCAGCTCGGCGTGGCTGTCGGCGAAGGCGCGGCCGTGGCCGGGGATGTGCTTGACCACCGGCAGGACGCCGCCGGCGATCAACCCCTCGCAGGTCGCGCGGGCCAGAGCGGCCACCCGTGCCGGGTCGCGCGAGAAGGCGCGGTCGCCGATGATGTCGTGGGCACCCTCGACCGGCACGTCGCAGACCGGCGCGCAGTCCACCGTCACGCCGACATTCAGCAGCGTGTGGGCCAGCAGACGGGCGTTGATCCAGGCGGCCTCCCGCCCAGCCTCGGCATCGCGCTCGGCAAGCGCGCCGAACACGCGCATGGGCGGGAAGGACGGCCAGTGCGGCGGCCGCATGCGGGCCACGCGCCCGCCTTCCTGGTCGATCAGCACCGGCGCGTCGGGGCGCCCCACGGACTCCCGCATCGCGTCCACCAGCGCACGCACCTGATCGGGCGTGTCGCAGTTGCGCTTGAACAGGATGAAGCCCAGCGGGTCGGCGCCACGGAAGAACGCGCGTTCCTCCGCGGTCAGCACGGTGCCGGCGGCGCCGAAGACCACCGCGCGGGGGCGGCTGGCGTTCCCGGCCGCCTTCGCGGAGGCCTTGGACGGCTTACGGATGGACAACCACACACCCCACGTTCTGCGCCTTGAGCTGCGCGCAGGCCGCCTTGGCCCGCGCCTCGTCGAGGCCAACGCCCTGCACGCGGTAGAAAATGCCCTTTTCGCCGAGGTCGGCCTTGGCGACCGTCATGTTCACCCCGCCCAGCGCCGCGGCGTGACGGCCGGACAGGCGCTTCCACTCGGCGGCGGCTTCCGCCTCGCTGCGCACGGAGGCGAGCTGGATGCGCCAGCCACTCCCGCCAGCAGCGGCCTTGGCCGGAGCGGGAGGTGCAGCAGCAGCCGGAGGAGCCGCCGGGGCGGCGGCCGGCTTGGCCGCCTGCACCGAATTCTGGGGAGCCACCGAATTCTGGGGAGCCGTTGCCGTGCCCTGCGCGGGTGCGGGTTTCGGCGGGGCCGGGAGCGCCGCCGTCTGCACCGGCGCCGCCGGAGCAGCCTTCGGAGCACCCGGCTGCGCCTGGGCCGCCTGGGAGGGGGCCGGCTTGGCAGCCGGCGGCGCGACCGGCTTGGCCGCCGCAACGGCTGCCGGAGCCGGCGGCGCGGCGGCAACGGCCGGCGACGGCGCGGGCTGGGCGGCTTCGGCCGGCGGGACCTCGCCGTCCGACGGCAGGCGCGGCACGGTGGTCGTGGCGCCCGGCGGCGGGGGCGGAAGCTGGCCGACGGCGGGCACCACCGGCAACGACGGCGGCGGCGGCATCTGCGGGGTCACCACCGGGCGCGGCAGCGGCTCCTCCGGCGGCGGCAGCAGGCGCTCGACGCTCTGCTTCTGGCCGCGCTCGTTCAGCCGCTCGTAGACCAGCTTGTCCTGGTGCGGCACCTCGACGCCGCCCGGCTGTTCCGGGCGCATCTTGGTCGGTGTGCCGTCGGCGGTCAGCAGCGGCGGGCCGCCGTCCGGCCCGGCCCGCTCCCCTTTGGAGTAGTTGACGACGATGGCGCCCGCGAAGGCCACGATGCCGACCACGGCCATCCCGAGGCCCAGCAGCCCGCGCCGGCCTCCCCGCTGCGGCGGCGCGCCGTAGGGGTTGGTGGCGTAGTTGACATCGCCCTCGTACTTCATGACCGCATTTCCTCCACCGGCTCGACGCCCATGACCGCGAGACCTGAGGCGATCACCGTGGCGACCGCGCTGACCAGAGCCAGACGCGCCACGGTCACCTCCTCGTCGCCGTCGATCAGGAAGCGCAGGCTGGCGTCGTCGCGGCCCTTGTTCCACAGCGCGTGGAAGTCGCTGGCGAGGTCGTAGAGGTAGAAGGCGACGCGGTGCGGCTCATGCGCCTCCGCGGCCGATTCCACCAGACGCGGCCAGGTCGCCATGCGCTTGGCCAGCGCCATCTCCTCCTCCGTGTCGAGGCGGGCGAGGTTGGCCTTGGCGGCCAGCGCGGCCGGCGTCAGGTCCACGTCCGGCAGCGCGGCGGCCGCGTGGCGCAGGACCGAGCGGCAGCGGGCGTGCGCATACTGCACGTAGAAGACCGGGTTGTCCTTCGACTGCTCCACGACCTTGGCGAAGTCGAACTCCAGCGTCTGGTCGTTGCGGCGGGTCAGCATGATGAAGCGGACGACGTCCTTGCCGACCTCCTCGATCACGTCGCGCAGGGTCACGAAGGTGCCCGCGCGCTTGGACATCTTCACCGGCTCGCCGTTCTTCATCAGGTGGACGAGCTGGCACAGTTTCACGTCCAGCGCCGCCTTGCCCTCGGTGACCGCCGAGGTCGCGGCCTGCATGCGCTTGACGTAGCCGCCGTGGTCGGCGCCCCACACGTCGATCAGGTTGGCAAAGCCACGCCGATACTTATCAAAGTGATAGGCGATGTCGTTCGAGAAGTAGGTGAAGGAGCCATCCGACTTCTTCAGCGGCCGGTCCACGTCGTCGCCGAAGTCCGTAGACTTGAACAGGGTCTGCGGGCGCGGCTCCCAGTCGTCGGGCTTCTTGCCCTTCGGCGGCTCCAGCACGCCGACATAGATCAGGCCGCGATCCTCCAGCGTCTTCAGCGCCGTGTCCACCGCGCCGGCCTTCACCAGCGCGCGTTCGGAGCTGTAGACGTCCATCCGCACGCCGAGGACGCCCAGATCCTCCTTGATCCACTCCATGATCGTGGCGATGGCGAAGTCGCGGCAGGCCGGCAGCCACTCGGACTCGTCCTTGCCGACCCAGGCGTTGCCGTCGCGCTCGGCCAGCGCCTGACCGACCTCCTTCAGATATTCGCCCGGATAAAGGCCCGCCGGGATCTCGCCGATGTCCTCGCCCAGCGCCTCGCGGTAGCGCAGGAAGGTCGAGCGGCCCAGCACGTCCACCTGGGCGCCGGCATCGTTGATGTAGTACTCGCGCGTGACCGCGTAGCCGGCCTTCTCCAGCAGCGCCGCCAGCGCGTCGCCGAACACGGCGCCGCGGCCGTGCGCCGCGTGCAGCGGGCCGGTTGGGTTGGCCGACACATACTCGACGTTCACCGGCTCCTTGCCGCCCAGGTCGCTGTCGCCGTAGGCGCGGCCGGCGTTCAGCACGTCGCGGATGCGGTCGCGCCACACGTCGCACGACAGGCGCAGATTCACGAAGCCCGGCCCGGCGATCTCGACGCTCGCCACGTCCGGCCGGGCCTTCAGCTTCGCCACCAGCAGTTCCGCCAGCGCGCGCGGCGGCTTGCCCGCCGGCTTGGCCAAGATCATCGCCGCGTTGGTCGACAGGTCGCCGTGCGCCGCCTCGCGCGGCGGCTCCACCGTCAGGCGGCTGGTGTCGAGCCCCGCCGGAATCGCGCCTTCCGCGGCGAGTTCTTCCAGCAGCTTGCGAATATCGTTCTCGAAGGCCTTGAAAATGTTCGTCATCGTCGGTCTTGGGCCTTAGGTCTTGGCGTCCATGTCGAAAAGTCGGCCGTACTCGGCCAGCGCGTAGCGGTCGGTCATCCCGGCGATGTAGTCGGCGACCAGCCGGGCGCGCACCATCATGTCCGTGTCCCCGCCGAGCGCCGTCACGTCCGCCTGCCATTGGGTGGGCAGCGTGTTGGGCTCGGCCATGAACAGGTCGAACAGGGCGGCGACGACCCGCTTGCACTTGCTCATTTCCCGGTTGACCCGGTAATGGCGGTACATGCGCTGTTTCAGGAAGGCGCGCAAGGGGCGCTGCGCCTCGAACATCCCGTCGGAGAAGCTGACCACCGGCACCGGCAGCGCCCGCACCTCCGCGGCGCTGCCCGGCCGGAACTCGTCCAGGCGCTTGCGCGTCTCGGCCAGCAGGTCGGTGACCATGTTGTTGATCATGCGCCGGATCGTCTCGTGGATCAGGCGCGAGCGCTCCAGATTGGGGTAGCGGTCGCAGACTTGGCGGACCACCGGCCCGACCAGCGGCAGTTCGGCCACCTCGTCCACCGTGAAAAGGCCGGCGCGCAGGCCGTCGTCGATGTCGTGGTTGTTGTAGGCGATGTCGTCGGCCAGCGCGGCCACCTGCGCCTCGGCCCCCGGATTGGTGTGCAGTTCCAGGTCCCATTCGCCCTGGAAGGCCGCCAGCGTGGTCGGCAGGCGCTTGCCGTCCGGCAGAGGCAGCAGCGGGCCGTTGTGCTTGACCACGCCCTCCAGCGCTTCCCAGGTCAGGTTCAGCCCGTCGAACTCGGCGTAGCGGCGCTCCAGCTTCGTCAGGATGCGCAGCGTCTGGTCGTTGTGGGCGAAACCGCCGTAGGGCTCCATGCAGGCGTTCAGCGCGTCCTCGCCGGCGTGGCCGAAGGGGGTGTGGCCCAAGTCGTGGGCGAGCGCCACCGCCTCCGCCAGATCCTCGTTCAGTCCCAGCGTGCGGCTGATGGACCGCGCGATCTGCGCGACTTCCAGGCTGTGGGTCAGGCGCGTGCGGTAATAGTCGCCCTCGTGATAGACGAACACCTGCGTCTTGTACTTCAGCTTTCGGAAGGCGCCGGAATGCACGATGCGGTCGCGGTCGCGCTGGTAGCACGAGCGCGTCGGGCTTTCCGGTTCCCGCACCAGCCGCCCGCGCGTGTCCGCCGGGTTGCAGCCGTAGGGTGCCAGCCGATCCTGGAAGATGTCCGCCGTCATGGCGCGGACACTACCGGCGGGGGCCGATCGGCGCAACGGCGAAGGCGGGGACATTGCTTCAAGGATATGAAGCCACCGCTGGATTGACCGATGGATTCGCCGCTGGATTTCGCTGGGCTGACATGTCTTTGACGAACCGCCGCCTTGCCCTTACATTCCAGGTCGTGTCGTCCGTCATACGCATATTCGAGGACCGCCCCATGCCCGACACCGCTCTTCCCCCCGCCACGCAAGAGGGTGCGCGCGTGCTGCGCGTTTCCGACAGCGCCGCCAAGCGCGTTGCCTTCCTGATTGAGAACGAAGGCAACCCGGCCCTGATGCTGCGCCTGACCGTGTCGGGCGGCGGCTGCTCCGGCTTCCAGTACGGCTTCGGCTTCGACGACACGGTGAACGCCGACGACCACGTCTTCGAGAACGGCGGCGTGAAGGTGGTGACCGACGACTGCTCGCTGGACCTGCTGGCGGGCGCCACGCTCGACTATGTCGAGGATCTGATGGGCGCCTCCTTCCAGATCAAGAACCCGAACGCCACGGCCTCCTGCGGCTGCGGCAACTCCTTCGCGGCCTGAGCCCTGGAAAAGCCCCCTGGAAAAAAGATATCGACGTGAAGATCGCCACCTGGAACGTCAACTCGGCGAAGGCCCGCCTTCCGATCATCACCGACTGGCTGCTTGCGGCGTCTCCCGACGTCGTGCTGCTGCAGGAAATCAAGTGCGAGACGGCGGCCTTCCCCCGCGACGCGTTCGAGGAGATCGGCTACCACGTCACGCCGGTGGGGCAGAAGTCCTACAACGGCGTCGCCTTCCTCTCCAAGACGCCGCATGAGGACGTGCTGGCCCGCCTGCCCGGCGAGCCGGAGGACGAGCAGGCCCGCTATATCGAGGCGACCGTTAACGGCGTGCGCATCGCCTCGCTCTACCTGCCGAACGGCAACCCCATCGGCACGGAGAAGTTCGCCTACAAGCTGCGCTGGATGGACCGGTTGATCGCCCGCGCCCGCGACCTGCTGGCGCAGGAGGTGCCCTTCGTGCTGGGCGGCGACTACAACATCATCCCGGAGCCGCGCGACGTCTTCGACCCCCGCGCCTTCGCGGGCGACGCGCTGTTCCAGCCTGAATCGCGGGCGAAGTTCCGAGCCCTGCTGAACCTGGGCCTGACGGAGGCCTACCGGGCGCTGCACGACGACGACCACGCCTACACCTTCTGGGACTATCAGGGGGGAAGCTGGCCGCGCGACCTGGGCCTGCGCATCGATCATTTCCTGCTGTCCCCGCAAGCCGCCGACCGGCTGGAAGCCTGCACCATCGACCGCCGCCCGCGCGGCGCCGAAAAGGCCTCCGACCACACGCCGGTCGTGCTGGACATGCGGGACGCCTGAAGGGAGCCGCTGCGTCATGGTCTGGAGGCGCGACTACGGCCGTCGGGAAGTCGAGGAACTGCTGTCCGCCATCGAGCAGCAGGCCTCCGAGGCCGTGGCGCTGGCCACCACCGCCCAGCGCGACATTTCCGAGGATCGATTTTCCTCCTTCCTCGGCTTCCGGAAAAAGGTGGAGGAAGTGCGTGCCCTGGTCGCCCTGACGGAAGAGCGCCTGATGGGCGTCGGCGGCGCCAAGCTGACCGACCTGCGCACGGAGTTCGAACGCATCGACCTGCTGCTGACCGGCCTCCTCGCCCGCGCTACGCGCAACTATTTCGCCCAGATGCGGGACGACCAGGTGCTCCCCATGGGCGCGCGGGAAATGTTCGAGCCGGAACTGAAGATCATCGATGAACTGCGCACGAAGCTCGACCGTCCCCAATATTCCGGCAAGGTCCCGGCGACGGTGATCGAAGATTTGGAGGCGACCAGCGCCATGATCCGCAAGGTGATCAGCCGCGCCCCCAGCCTGCCCGACTTCTCCGACGCCCCCAGCCTGCCCAAACCGACCAAGCGCCTCTCCAACCTGGCCCGTCCAATCAGAACCTGACCCCGACCGCGCATCCACTGTTGACCGCCGCCGCGCAATCCTATATCCGCGATCCGTGCAGGATGGGTGGCCGAGCGGTTTAAGGCAGCGGTCTTGAAAACCGCCGTGGGTGCAAGCCCACCGTGGGTTCGAATCCCACCCCATCCGCCATTTTCTGCCGTTAAGATGCTGATATATTTACGGTTTTCGCGCCACGCTGGCGGAGCGTACCACACTCCGTCCCACAGTGGAGCACGATTGTTGGCGAACTGAGGCGAACAGACCGCAGCGTCCCACTGCCGTTGCTCTCTCTTCTGCGCCCTTCCCTGCCCACTCAGAACTTGGCCTTTGCCTATTCGTGACGATGCCCCTAGGGCGCGACTCGCGTGCGCTTGAGCCTACAGGATGACACACGTATGCTTCTACAGCGCCGGGCTCATACAAGCCGGCTGCACCGGCATGGTGCATGTGGAGGTATGGGCTATCCCCTCCGGCGCAGCCACGACTGGGAGGCTGATCGCCGCTGGCCGACCGTGGAGTTTCGCCGATGACCATCAAGAAACTACGGCCCCGCACGGGCCAACACGCTGGTATACTGCTGCCGCAGGATTTGTCCTGGATGGATTGCGCAACTGATAATCAAACCGATACGTGCGCCTTCCTAGTTCCCTGCACCATCCTCTGAAACGATTCGGTTGCGCAAATTGTGCCAGAGTTGTTCGAACTCCTCATTCACCGTAGCTGGTGAAAGCGTTATCGGGGTAAATATCCCGCCACCACCAATAGCTTTCAGTATATCTGGCGGAATTATCACCAATGCTACTCCACTAGTGTTTCCACCCACCGGCTTGAGCCAACTATTTTTATCGATCGGCAACAATGATCGCGGCGCAGGTGACCTCGATTCAGGCAGGTATCCTCTCTTTGAGAGAAACAAACTCAGGGATTCACGAGCACTCTCAACTTCCATTCCAAGATTGTTCGCAAAAGACTCATTCTCAAGATATTCAATAACCCTCTCGAACACACCTTGATTACGCCATTTATGCTCGATGTAAATTTTCGCAAGACAGACAGAAGATATTCGTTCGCCTTTATAGATAACTTTGGTGAATCTAACCATTATTTCATCGAACATAGCATCTGAATAAAATAGCCTCCGATCGAATTCGGTTGGATCGGCACCATTAAGAATCCATTTTTGCTCATGCTCCAAGCACGAACGTAGCCATGTATCAAAAACATCGAAGAAGTAGCCAATTTCTACGCCACCCCTCTTTGCAATTTTCACATGCCAGTCACGGCCATTAAGCCGCTTATTACTAAGTGCTTTCCGGATAAGCTCATTTCCTCTATTGGCCCGTGCATCACGAAAGCGATGCCGCCATTTTATCTTTGCCGTCATGATAAGCCCCAACCACATGCACCGTGATTTCCGACAAGACTGCCGGATAGTGGGGGGAAGATTTAGATCACTTAAAATGGCGCAGCGGGTGACTAAAATATGACTTCCCATCGGTTTTAGACACTTACCGCATACCTACATTGCGGCTTGAGTTGGCTAACTCTGCGGCTTGAACGCGGCCTGCCAGCGGCCGGGAGCGTCTGCATTCCACCGGATGCCCGGCCGTCCGCTATTGAGAAACTCGAAGCCCTCCGCCTCAAGCGTAAGCTGGAGTCGGCGAAGCGTCTCACCCCGACTATCCGAACCATTCTCAAATCGTGTGATAGCAGACACAGATACCGAGTCGGCCTTTCCGAACATAGCAACTGTGGCAGCGCTGAGTTCACGCACGCCCCATCCGCGCACCGTTCGTGCCGCTTTCACTTGGTCGCGCGTGAGCATGAAACCCCCTAGAAGACACACCCCGCAAGCATAAGCGCGGACGTGGTAGGCGTCAACGCGGACGGATTACCATTTTCGATTTGACCAGATCGGGCGCATAGGCATACAGTGTGCGCGTTTCGGCATTCGCGGTGCTCAAAGCGGGCACTCCGCCGCCTTTAATCGCCTGATTGCCAGGAATTGCCAGGAGGAACGGCACGCCATGACTGCGATGTTCGCCACCACCACGCCGCCGGGAGCCATTCCGCCCCGCCCCATCACGATCCACAAGGGCGACCACGCCGTGGTCAGCTTCGACGGTTTCGGCTCCGTCACCACCACCGGCCCGCGCCGCGCCGAACTCGCCGGCATGATTGCCGCCATGCCGCTGGTCCTGCGGCAGCTCGCCGCCATCACGAAAATTCTGCGGGAGCGGGATGGCGCGGCCAACCCGCACGTCATCGACCTGGAGAACGCCTTGGCCGAGGCCGGCATCAACCCCGACGCGCCGTTCGCGGAAGAGGTTCAGCCCATGTCCACCGTTGCCCCCGCCTCCACCGCGGAGCGCTACGCGCTTCTGCTGGGCAACGTCGCCGACCGCTTGGACGCCATCCTCTCCGACCGGAAGGCCCTGCACTCCACGCCCACCCCGATCCGTGACGCGCTGGGCGACATCGTGTCCCTGATCCGGGGCGCCTTGAGGGAGAACGGTAGCGGCGCGCTGACTGACGAGGCGAAGCAGGAAGCCCACGATGAGGGTGCCGCATAAGACGAACGCCCGACCTTTGCCGAGGCCGGGCGCCCATTCGCCGGGCGGTTGCCGCCGCCCAAGCATCAATCCGCACCAGGGACAATAAGATGCAGACTGAACACGATCATATCGCATTCCCCAGACCGGCGGGAAGATCGGGAGACGGGGCCATTCTCGACCTGTTCCGCCAGATGGTCGAGAACAAGGCCGAAATGCACAAGGTCGGGCTGACTGCCCCCGATGGGGACGCGGCCTATGAAGCGCTCGTTGAACGTGACTGCGCCTTCATCAAGGCCATCGCCGCGACCCCGGCCAGCGGCGCGCTTGGCTTTGCGATCAAGGCGTATCTGCGGCGCCAGCAGGATGCCGGCGAACCGGCCGGGAACCCGAACGGCATCGACCCGCCGCAGGACATCGGGAGCTTCGACGCGCTCAGCGACAAGATGCAGGAAAGCATGGCGTGGGATGCACTGCGCGTGTTCCCGGCCCTGGACGCGCTGCGCCTGCACGGCGCGGACGCTTTCCAGGCCGCCATCGCACCGCAGAGCCACGACACGCTGCGCCGCATCCTGTTCGACACGACGGCGCCGTTCGCGGCGGCCTTCGACGCCTACCGGATGGCGGAACGCGATCATCTCGGCAAGTTTGGTTCCGACGCGATCACGGGCGAAGGCGAGCCTTCGGAGGAATACGACCGGATTTGCGAGCGGTTCCGCGCCGCCGCAGAAGCGGCCCCCGCGCCGGCCACGCTGACGGAAGCCCTCGCGGCAATCGAATACATCAGCGCCAACGTGGACATGGACGTTGCGGCTGTCGAACTCCCCGACGACGTGAAGCTGAAGCTCCTGAATGGGGCGTGGAACACGGTCTATCAGGTGATGAAGGCCGGCCGAGCCGCCTTCGACCTGCCCGAACGCGGCTCCACCCCCATTCCGTCCATCGGCATGACCTTCTCCGAAGCCGCCGACCTGATCCGGCGGAAGTGGAAGGAGGCCGATGACGCCAGCTTTCAGGCTGCGGACAAGCTGGCGGCCGAATGCTCCCGCCTTACCGTCGCTATCCTCACCACCCCACCGCAGACCGTCACCGACGCGCGGGTGATCCTGGAGAGGCTTGCGGATCCGGACGATGGCTTTGACATCGGCGTGGGGCCGCACGACTCCGCCGCCGTGCGCCGCGTTGCCGCGTTCCTGTCCCGACTGCCTGGGCAAGGTGTCGCGCCCGGTGACGACACGGACCTTGCGCGCGCCTTCCTGCGAATGCGGGAAATCGACGGGTTGATGAACGCGGGCACCTGCACCGACGAGATGGAGGAGGAACACGACGCGCTTCTGAAGGTCATTACCTCCAGCGCCCCGGCCGGGCTTCTCGGCATTCTGGTGAAGGTGGCGGATATCCTGTCCATCATGCCGGACGGGATCCCCGACATTCGAACGCCGGGCGCCCCGTGCACGCTGGCTCTGCAAACCGCCATGAGCGCGGCGGAGCAGCTTCCGGACCAGACGGCCCGTTCCGTCGCCACCGCCACCATGGACGCCCTGGCCGGTGCCGTGCGCGCGCTGGAGGCCGAAACCGATGGGCGCGTGAGGGATCGGAAGAAGATGGCCGAGTGGGAGCGCTTGGAGGCCACGTTCCTGAAGTACGCCAGCACCGAGCAGCGGGAGCGGTGGACGCAGAAGTGCACGTCCACGACGCGGGCCGACCTGCCCGCAAGGGAGGCCAAATTTCTGGACAATGTGGCCGCTCTTCCGGACGACGAGCGGGAGCGCCTTTTCGAGCGCCTTACCCTGATGGTCGTTCAGGAGAAGGCCCACAGCGCGCAGATCGCAATCTGTCGCCTGAACAACACGCTACGGCTTTACCGCGACCAACTCGCCGCCGATCTGGCGGAGGTGGACGCCGCCATGGGCACCGGGCAGCCAGACCCCTTCATGGACACCATCGCCGCTTTCGACGACGCCGCGCCCAAGCCCCTCGCCATCCCAGACACCCCGACCGACGGCATGGTTCAGGCCGGGGCCGCCGCCGCTGGCATCGGCCAGGAGCAGGCCCGCGCGATGTTCGCCGCCATGGTCGAAGCCTACCGGAAGGAGGCCGCGTAAATGTCCGTCATCACCTTCCCGATGCAGGACCGGGGCGCCATGCGCCCCGCTTCCCTCGACATCGAGGCGCAGCGCCTCACCATGACCAGCGCGGCCGACTGGCAGCAGGACATCATCGCCGAATGCCGACGGCAACGCTCCCTGAACCCGGCCGTTTTCGCCTACCTGAAAGACGGCGGACTTCTGGACCGCTGCACCTTCCTCGCCAGCGAAGGCCCGTCCGATCCTCTGCGCTTCCGCTACATCGGCACGCCGACGCTCAGCGTCATGGGGCGCGCGTGGGGCCGCTCCGTCATCGGCCAGCCGGAGGAGGTGGACCCGCACACGGAGTTTGCCCACCGGATCGGCCTGGAATACGCCGAAGCCATGACGGCCGGGGAAGGCCTGTTCAACCACTTCGTCGTCACGGGACTTGGCAGGCCATTCGCGTTCACGCACGCGCTCTATGGCTGGTCAGATCGCGGCCGGCGCGCCGTGCTGTCCTGCATCGACGTGCATACCCTGCATTGATCCGGGGATCCCCAAGTCCAACAGCACGGCCGGGCGGCTCCACCGCATGAAGTGGAGGGGGAGCCGCCCGAGGCCGGATTGATGGTAGAGAATGCCGGGACGCTCCTCCAACCGGCGGCGCCCGGCGCCGCGCCCGCACCACACCGGAACCGTCTCGGGGTCGACCAGCCCGACGACCCAACGTGGGTTCCAGCGCGCCAGGGCCGCGAGCCGCGCGAGAGCGCCTAGGTCGTGGAACAACCCACGACCGCGCCAGTCCGGGCGAGTCCAGCCGGCCACGATCCAGGCCACGGATCCGTGCGTGTCGTGGGCCGCCTCGCTGGCGCAGAACGCCCACTCGTCCGCCGGCGCATCACCAGCATCATGGAAAGCCGAGAGGTCAGCCACGCGCGCGCCGAAACTGGACGCGGCGCAGTCAACCAGCACCACGCCATGGGTGGCGATGACCTCCCCTTCCCTGTCGACCAGCCCGAGCCAGAACGCGGGGGCGCTCGCCGGCTTCGGCAGGAGCGGGAACCAGCTGTCCCGATTGGTCGCGTTCAGCTCCTCCAGCGACTCCCAGCCTTCACACAAGATCGGCGTCACGCCGCGCGCAATAGCATCGGCGCACAGACGGTCACGCGCGGCGACAAGCGCCGGCACGAGCGGTCCAGCCCCCAAGTTGCAGGTTTCAACAAGGCGATAGTCGCGCGCGTGGTTTGAAGCCTCCGCGTCGCGAGCGGCAAGACTGATCATTCGGGAACTCCGGGCATGAAAAAGGCCGCTCGAGGCGGCCATCTGGACGGGGATGGAGTTTGGTCGCGGGGAAGCTTTCAGCCGCCGTAGATGGCGACATTGACGACGGGAAAATCGACCAGCCCGCCGGATGCGTTCGGGGTGACAACGCTCACCGACAGCGTAGAGCGGCTGGAGTTGATCGCCGACGGCGCGAGACCGTACGTCCCGGACGTCGTGTCCGTGCTCACCGACACGGCATACCCGCCGTTGTTCATCGGCCTGGCGAAGGTGATCGTGTAAAGGCCGGCGCTGTTGCGCGCGACGCCGGAAACGTTGTGGGCCGATACGATGGCGCCTGTCGCCCCCACGAAGCTCACCCAGGCCTTTGCCGACTGGGCATCGACATAGGCTTTCGTGGCGGCGTCGTTGTCGGTGGTCGGTGCTCCCACGTAAGTCAGCTTGTGACCGGCGAACGGAATGTCGGCAGTCACCGTGGTCTGCCCGTCGCGCGTGATGCACTGGGACAGGCCAGCGGCAAAGCCGGCCATCTCCTCGTCCATCCGACTGGCGTTGATCTTCACGCCGTTAGCCTTGTCGGTAGCCCAGGAATAGATGCGGTTGAAGACGCCGCTTCCGTTGAATGGCATGGTTGTCTCCTATACCTTGCTGGAGGCACGAAGGGAGAACGTGGCGATGGACATTCGACGGATCACCAAGCACCGTCTTTTCCCGCATGCGGTCGTGCTGCTGGCGATCCTGCCGCCCCAGGGCCTGTACGTGATCCCCGCCCTGTACTTCATCGTCGTGTTTGGCCTCCCGATGTGGGCAGCTCTGTGTGTCATCGACGAGGATTTGCGGAACTGGACGCTTGAGCGGTGGCGGGCATGGCGAAGCGCACCGCATCGTAGTATTGAGCCGCCGCATCCCGAAGATCGGGTTCAGCTTTCGCTATGGCCGTCAATCGCGCGAGATGTGACGCCACGCCGTTCGGATCGGACAGCGATACGCGCGCCCCGTCGGCGAGCCATCGAATCGTCCGCGGGTTCGTCAGCAGCTTTGCCATCACCCGAGGAGCGATGACGCCGGCCGTCAGGCCAAGCGCAGCGCCTCCGGGATTTCCATTCACCACCGCTTCGTTCGCGGCGGCGCCGATGCCGGCGGCGGCCAGCAGGTTTCGCGCCGTCCCGGATGGGTTCGCCATCCGTTGCGCGTCCTTCAGGCGGGCGGTGACCCGCGCCAAGTTCTCCAACTCGGGCACGATGTCGCCGTAACGGGTGCCGGCGAACAGGGCGCGGCGCGCTTCCGGGGACAGCTTGTTCCAGTTGGTCAGGAAGGTGTTGGCGCTGAACTCGTCCGCCATCTCCCCCAGATCCGATGCTCCCGCCGCGCCGGGCCGGGGACGGCCCAGCTTGTCGAATGCCGCTGCGGCCACCTCGTCCCACTCCTCCGGCCGCAGATTCCGGCGCAGCGCGAACAGGCGCGACCCGCCATCCTTCGACGCGGCCATGGCCCAGTTGAACGCTGCCTCCGCCCCAGCGGTGCGGTTGAGCGCGTTCAGCGCCGGCATGTTGATGTTCTGCTGCATGCGGATGTAGCGGTCGTGCAGATGCAGCGCCTTCACCGCGTTTGGCCCGGCATCCTCCGCCGCCTGCATCATGTCGCCGGTCAGGGCGGCGTACACCCGCCCAAGCTCCTCCCCGGTGACGCCCCGGTAATCCGAAGCGTCGGGTTGCGGCAGGGCCTCGCCCACCTTCATGCGCAGCCGGTGAAGGCCGCCGAAGGTGATCCCCCGTGGTGGAGAGTTCGGAACGCCGGGGGCCACCGGCATGTCCGCCCCGGCCACCACGTCCTCAAGCTCCCTCAGAATCGGTTGGTACGTTCGGCGCAATCCCGGATCGGCCGCCACCTTGTCCTGGAAGAACTCCAGAGCGTCACGCACGCCGGCACCATCGACACGGCGATCAGCGCCCACTGACCGGTACAGATCATTGCCGAGCTGCTGGACGCGATCTGCGAAGCGCTGCCCGGCCGCCTTGCCGCCCTCCTCAATGACTTCCCCCGCCCCCTGCGGAGACAGCACCCGCCCGGCGGGGTTGGCGCCGTCCGCCGTGGCGATGCGGCCGGCCAGGTCGTCGGCGGAACCGCGGAGCTGCAACAGCGACCGGTCGGCGGCCTCCTGCATCACCGACGAACCGCCCGGCGTGTTGGACATCGCGCTCTCCACGATCTGGAGGGAGCGGTTTCCGGTCACGGTGCCGGCGGTCGGCGGCTCAACGGCGGCGTTGGCGAAGTCGGTGAGAGCCTGTCGGCCGGGCGCCAGATCGGCGTTGCGGACGTAGCGGTTCGCCACCCCGGCCAAGGCCTCAATGCCTTTGCCGACCAGTTCGCCGGCCCGCTGCCCCACGGCGTTGACGCCGGTGGTGATGACGGTGTCCGTGAGGCGTTGCGCCAACCCACGGGTATCCTGCGTGCCCAGGAGGGCCTGTGCCAGCAGGTTATACCCCTCGCGCCCCGCCGCCGCGCCGAGTCCGGCCGCAGCCGGCGTGGTCAGCAGGGACGTCCCGCCGGTGACGGGGGTTGCCATGGTGGCCGCCGCCACGCCACCGGCCCCGCCGACCGCTTCGGCGATCTCCGGGCCGACGGAGATGACGTCGCCAACGGAGGGGATCGAGATGCCGAGGAATCGACGGTTCTCCTCGTTGTAGAGGGTGGGCCGCCCGCCATGGCGCGGATCGTTGAAGACGAAGTTGTCGTCCCCGTAGGGCTTGGCGTCCGGATAGAACCTCCGCAGCGTCGCAAGGCGGTCTTCGGGCGTGTTCGCCGCGCCGACGGCCGCGCGAACATTGATCGGAGCGCCGGTGCGCTTGTCGAGCACCGCGGACACGTCCTGCGTGACCAGCGGGGCGGACTGCCAGAAGGTGCCCGCATCGTCCTGTTTCAGGACCGGGGCGGCTTCCCAGAACTCGGGCATTACGGCTTCCTCCGGGTGGTGCCGTCGGGGGCGACGAAGACGGCGCCGCTGGGCAGGGCGTCATAGACGGCCTTGCCGGCGGCGTCGGCGGAGATGCGGGGCGGCTGGCCCTGCGGTTGCTGTTGCTGGGGCGCTGCCTGGGGTGCTTGTGGCGACGGCGCCGGCAGGGAGCGGGCCGCGTTGATCCGATCCTGTGCGGATCGCGGCAGTTGCACGTCGGTGATGACGCGGCGCGGATCGAGGCTGGCGGCGCGGGCGTTGTCCTCGAACTGGCGGACGATCTGACCGTAGGCGTCCTGATGCCCGGTCAGTCGACTCGTCGCTTCGGTGAGCAGCTTCTCGCGCATCTCGGTCGTGAGCCGCCCGCCGTTGGCGACGTAGTTGAACATGCCAGCGAAGCGCTCCGCCGGGGAACCGGTCGCCACGGCCATCTGCGTTTCGCCCTCGCGGACCACCGATGCCGGGTCCATGATCTTGGCAATGCCGTAGACGATGTTGAGATCCGCGGCGGGATCGTCACGGCCCATCGCGTCGACCATGCTCCCGTAGATCGGCACCACCTCGCGCCAGTTTTTGACCGGCTGGAGGCCGTTGAAGTCGTCCCGCAGCTTTCCTTCACGGTCAAAGGCCTTCCCCGGCTGCTGCGCCGCTTGGACGGCCTGCTCCTTCAGGCCGGCGATCTGCGGGGCATACTGAAGCTCCGCCATCTGCTTGGCTTCCGCCTCGCCGCCGGCCCGCGCGATCATCGCCGGGTTCTCCGCCTCCGCCTTCGCCTTGGCGAGCGCCGGCTCCGTCGCCAGCTTGATCTGGTTTTCCGCCAGCATCTTCTGGATCTGTATCTGCATTTCCTGCTTCGACTTGATGCCGGCCAGAGCGAACTGCATGCCCATGTCGCGTGTCCATGGGTCGGACAGCAGCTTGGCGAGCAGAGCGTTCTGTCCGGACGGCGTGGGCGCCTGCGGGGCGAGCGCAGAGCCCACCACCGCCGGATTGGCGATGCGTTGCGCCCCAGGCGTCGGGGCCGCGTCGGTGATGGTGCCGGCGTTGGCCTGCGCGACCTGGACCGGAGCCGGGGCGGCTCCCAGCACCTTCGGCACATACGCCTGCGTCTCGGCCGGGAGCTTGGACAGATCGCCGCCGGCCTCCTGCACGCGTCCAGGACCGGCGTTGTAGGCGGCCACGGCCTTCCGCTCGTCACCGCCGAACTGCTTCGTCAAGTCGGACAGGTAATGCGCCGCGCCGTCGATGCTGGATTTCGGGTCTGTCACATCCACGCCGTACTGCTTTGCCGTGGCCGGCATGAACTGCATGATGCCTTGGGCGCCAGCCGAGCTTGTGGCGTTGACTCGCCCACCGCTCTCCGCCATCAGCATGTTGGCGAGCGTGATCGGGTTCACGCCGTAGGCCGCCGCCGCGTCCTGGACGTGCGACCGGTAGATCTCCGGCACCTGCGCGATGGGCTGCGGTGCGTCTACCTTCGGCACCGGGGCCGGGGTTGCCGGGGGAATGGCGTCTGCCTTCGGCGTGGTCACGGTCCCGCCCGTCGGCGCGGGCGCGGGGGAGGCATCGGCGGCATTCAGGTAATCGATCAGCGCCTTCGCGGAACGGCCCTGCCCCTCCTGCTCCGCGTTCATGGCGCTGCCCATCATCCAGCCGGCGAGCGCGCCCTGGATGGCCTTCCCGAGCACGGCGCCGCCGCCGGTGCCTGCGCTCTGGTTCATCTGCCCCATGAGCATCTGCGCCATCAATTGGCGCTGCTTCACCTGTGCCGGGGACAGGAAGTCGGCGGCGTTCGCGTCAACAGCGGTGCTCATTCGGTGTCTCCCATCTCCAGCACGGCCATGTGACGGGCCTGCTCAGCCTTCAGCACGGCACTCACGGCGCGCATGCGGGGCGCCAGCTCGGCCCAGACTTCGGGGTGGTGGTCGCGGATGTAGGCGGTGCGGGCCTTGGCGTAGTGCGCGCCGGTGTGCCCGGTGCACAGGGTGCAATCCAGGCTGTCTTTGACGTGCTCATAGTGCTTGGGCAGCGTCACGCCTTCAGCCCGCAGGTAGGCCAGCACGTCGGCGTCGGTCCAATCCCACAGAGGGGAAGCGTACTCGATGCCGTCCAACAGGAAGCCCGGCCGCGCGCCGACCCGCTCGTCCGCCGCCTTGCTGCCGCGCAGGACCAGCGTGGCGCCGGAGGCCGTCACCGCGGCCATGGTCGGCTGCCACAGCATCGCGGCGCAGCAGGCCATGGTGGGCTGAAGCAGCGTGGCCGGCGGGTCCTTCTGCGTCCAGGCCATGTCCGCCGTGGCCCATTCCGGCGCGATGTCGGAGGGCAGGCCACGCGCGGTGTGCCAGTCGCGCACCGGCATCGGCGGCCGGATCACCTGGAGACGGGCGCCGAGCGCATCACAGGTGCGGTGGACGTGCTCCGCGACGTGCGGGAAGGTCGCTCCGGTGTCGGTGAACAGGACCGTGATGTGGTCGAGGTATGGCCGCGCCAGATACAGCAGGGCCGTGCTGTCGGCCCCTCCGCTGAACTGGAGCACGGCGCGGTCGTGCCGGCCGAGCATCAGCCGCCCCCTGCCGGCGTGGGGCCGCCCGGCGTTGGAGCCGTTCCGGTCATCATCTTGTTCATCAGAAGCCCTTGGAGGATGCCGCCAACGGCGCTCCCGATGGGGCTCTTGCCGTTCTGCTGGTTCATCCCGCCGAGCATCTGCGCCAGCATCATCCGCCGACGCGTCTCCTGCTCCGGGGTCATCGGGGCGTTCGCGTCGAAGGCCGAAGCCTGTGCGGCAATCGTCGGATCCATGGCTCACTCCTCAGAAGAACATCGCGGCGGCCATGGCGAGCGAGCCGACGGTGCCGCCAATGGCTTGGGTGTTGGCAGCGCTGGCCTGAGCCTGTGTCTGCGCGTTCTGCAACTGCCCTTGGTAGGCCGTGTTGGTCGCCCCCATGATGTCGGGGCTGCCGACGTTGACCGGCGTCACGTTTGAGAACTGCGGCATGCTCGGGCTGCCGCCCGTCCCCATCAGCGTGGCGATGTCTTGAAGCGGCAGGTTGCGCAGGTAGCTGCGCTCCTGAATGCCCTGCTGTCGGGTCTGCAACGCCATCTGCCGGAGGCGCTGCTGCTCCTGCCCGGCCTGCGCGACGGCGGCAAGGTTCAGGTCGTTTTCCTGCCGGCCCAAGTCGTCCTGTCCGGCCTGCCACGCCTCAGACCCGAGCGTAATGCCCTGGTTGGCAAGCTGGGCGGAAAGCTGCTGGCGGCGCTGGTCCATGTACGGGGTGAGGCGGGCCAGAAGCGCTTGCTGCACCTTGTCCCGGTCGGCGCTGAAGTCCTGCGTCAGGTCCGGCAGGCCGGACAGGTCGATGCCCTGCCCCATGGTGTCGCGGACGCGGCTCACCGCGTCACCGGCAAGGCCGTAGAGTCCGGCGGAGATGCCGCGCTGTTTGTCCAGAATGGCTTGCTCGGCGGGGTTCAGCTTGACCGTCTGCTGCCACTGGCCTTCGGTTGCCGGCGAAACCTCAACGTCCTGCCAACCGCCGCCGACGGACGACGGCTGATCCGGAACCCACGTTTCGCCCGCGTTCTCGCCGCCGTTGCGCACCCAATGCCCACCCCCTCCTGGCTGGGCTTCGGGGGGAGCGTCGTAGCGGTTGCCGGCGGCATCCACCCACAGGCGCTTGGTGACGGCGGGGGAGCCGGCAACCTGCGTCCACTCCGTGCTTCCCCACGGCGTGTACTGGTTCACGCGGTTCAGGCGCGCGGTCTCCTGCGCCGTCTCCTTGTTCATGGCGAGCTGAGCGTTCGCCGTGGCGACGGGATCGGGCGGGGGTGGGGTCGAGGGGGAGCTTTTGCCCATGGGTCACTCTCCAAGCCAGCGGGCCGCGTCGGAGCGCAGGAGCCCGTAAATCGTTGCGTCGTCGGTTCCGAAGCCCTGTCGGACGGTGCCTTCCAGCACGAAGCCCATGCTCTCGTTGAAGCGCCGCGCGCGGGCGTTGCGCGCCGGGATGACGGTGGTGATCCGGTGGCACCCGAGCTGCACAAAGGGGTAGGTGAGCAGCGCGCGCAGGTTCGCCGGCCGCGCCCACAGCGGCGTGTCGGAAGCCGCGGTGATCTCGCAGTCCCCCCCGCCCGGTAAGGGGCGGTAGTTGTGATAGACCACGCCGGCCCTGAGCCGCCCGCCCCTCTCCAGACCGATGGCTGCGCACTGGCCGAGGTCGGTGACGTGGGGGATGCGCTCCACCACCCACGCCACCACGGCGGGCCGGTCGAAGACGAGGTTCACAGCAGCCCGCCCTTCATCATCAGCACGTCGAAGGCCGCCACCGACACGTCCATGCCGCTGGTCGCCACGCGCATCCGGACGGCGGCGGCGTAGCCCAGCCCGTCGACGGCGTACCAGTCGCGGCGCAACGTCCGGTCGGCCGCCCAATCGGTTTCGTCCCAGTCGGACTCGTCCCACAGGCCGCCAGGCGCGGCGGTGGCGGTCAGTACGTTGGCCGGGGCCTCGTCGCCGAAGTCGACGTTGAGCGCCAGAGAGGGCTGTGGTTCCCCATCGGACGTCAGCAGCGGGCGAACCATAGTGAAGCGCTTCAGCTGCCCCGGCGTGCCGAAGTAGGTGAAGGCCGTCTTCAGGTCGGCGGTGATCACCGATCCGTCGTCGCTGTTGCCAGTGTCGGCCTTGTAAACCGTGCCGTTGTTGCCGCCGAAGAACAGGTCGTCCTGGAGCAGCCCCCAGCACCCGGCGTTCATGCCGGTAAACCGACACCATGCACCGGTGATGGTGTTCGCCACGTACTGCTGCTGCTCCACCCGCTCCCGGACCGGGACGTTGACGACCAGCCAGTTGCCCCGCGGGTACTCCTGCAGCTGCCATCCGAAGGAGGAGCCGTAGGACTGTGCCGCGGCGCTGAACGCCGGGCCGATCTTGTCGGTCAGGGCGCCCTTGCGCTGTGCGGCGCGCGGATAGGGCAGAATGGCGCTGATCGGCATCAGGCCGCCGGAGGTCAGCACCAGCAGCTCCGAACCCTGCGGGACGAGGCAGCGCCGGCCCACGGGCGTGTCGATGCGGAACACCCCGACCAGGCCCCAGGTTGCCGCGCTGGAGGGATCGGTGCCGCGGTAAATGACCACCTCGCCGCGGTCGGTGACGAACACGGCGGTGTCGTCCGCCCCGGCCCCACCGTCGTGGGTCCACGAGCCGCAGGCCACGATCTGGCCGCCCAACCGGCAGAGCGGCCCGAGGTCCAAGGAGGACGCCGGCCCGGCGATGCTGTTGGGCGGCAGGTACCAGACCCGCAGGCTGTCCTTCTCGACAAACCAGAGGCGGGCCATGTGGCTCATGACGGACACGAACTTGGAGGCTGTCGCGCCGGTGATGCCGGGCGTCGTCCAGGTCGTGCCGTCGAAGCAGCGGGGCATGTCCTGCCCGTTCACCGCGCACAGGAACTGCCCGCCCGGCGTGGCGAAGTTGACCCATTGCCAGCGGGGGCTGGTCACGCCGGACACGACCGCCGCGCCGACCGTTCCGGAAGCGGTCACGTCGTAGATGGCGGCATCGGCGGCGGCGAACAGCTTGCGCGCCGATGCGCCGCCCCACTCCATCAGCGTTTCGACGGCGGCCGGAATGCCGGTCACCCACGGCACGTAGCCGCGGCGCAGGCTGACCTGCGTGGCGTCGGGGAACCAGTTGTCGAGCGTCACCGCGTCGGACGGCTTCATGGCGGCCAAGCCGTCGCGCGTGTTCCAGCCGCCGACCGGCGCCGGGATGGACGCGCCGACCGCCGCAGGGCCTTTCGAGCGGATGGGCATCCTCATAGCGACCAGCTCCCTTCCGGAGCGGAGACGCGCGGCGGGAACCGCTCGCCCTCGCTCTGCCCGAGGTCCAGGGTGCGGCGCCCACCGTCGCGGCCCATGGCGTCGGCGGCCTGCCGCTCGTATGAGGCCATGTCTTCGCCGTAGTCGAGGCCGCGGCTCTGCTTGAAGCGCCACACCAGCCCCAGCGTCATCAGCCATTCGTCGAGGACGCCCGTGTCGGTGTCGGCGGCCCACCGGTCCTGCCCGGCGCCGCCGGCCGACTGGCACCAGAAGCGGGAGACGTATTCGAGCGCCATCACCTCCCCGGCCTGCTTCGGCGCCGGGATCAGCTTCAGGCGTCCGCCGACGATGCGGAACGAATAGAATGGGCCGAGCGCCGTCACGCTCTTGAGTTGCTGCCAATGCTGTGGGGAAACGGGACCGCCCAGCGGCCAACGCTTCGACCGGTCCCACTCCGTGCGGTTCAGCACATGGCCGAAGCCCGGCATCAGCGTCTCCAGCGCGCCCTGGTCCTCCTGCGCCTGGACCGTGACGACGGCTTCCTTCTGGAGCACCGTCCACGGCCAGCGGGCGGCGAGCGCGCGGCCTTCGGCGTTGGCGTGCGCCAGCATCTGCCGGACGGTGGTGTCGGCGCTGCTCACCACCACAGCGGGGCGCGGCAGGCCGATCAGGTCGGCGGCATCCTGGATGATGGTGAGCAGGCTCATGCGTTACCCCTTGGTCTTGGACAGCGCCTTGATCTGCGCTTCCAGCTCCTTGATTTTCTCGTCGCGGTCGGTCACCGCGTCGGCGAGCTGCTGGGCGGTGACCTTCAGCGCCGCCAGTTCCTCCGCGATCCGCCCGGTGTCGTTGTGGCTGGCGAGCCACGCGGCGGCCTTGTCTTTCAGCTTCCGGCCGCCCATGCCGAGCCGGCCAAGTTGTCCGTCGGGGAAGGCGGCGAGGTCTTCGATGGAACGGACGCCCGCGGCCTGCGCCTGCTTCACCTCCGCCGGCGTGAAGCACGTCGCGGCGGCGAGTGGCGTTCCGTCCACCGGGGGTTCTTGCCCCTCCTTCCAGGCGTCGTAGGCGCGCTTGAAGGCGTCATAAAAGGGGCTGCCCTCGTCGCGCTTGGCCTGGAGCCATTCGAGCGCCGGGCGCTCCACGATCAGGTTCCCGCCATGGGGCGTGACGATTGCGAAGTCGACGTCGCGGAAGGAACGATGCCCCTCCGCGTTCACGAATTCCTCGGCGCGCACCTCGAAGGCGACGTGGGGCGGCCGCTCGGCCATCTGCGTAATCATGCAACGTGTCCCGCTTGCTGTTTGCGATTTGCCCACGCACAAGGACCGGGCGCCGCTGGGACGCCCGGCCAAGTTTGCGGGAGGGTGGAAAGGGTCAGAGCGGCGAGGTCGTCTTGCGGACCCAGCCGTATTCGCCGGCGGCGAAGCCTTTGTCGGCGGTGTAGCTGCCGGCGGTGTTGTTCACCGCGAACGCGCCGGTCACGGTGCAGGTCGCGCCGTCGCCGATGGCGTTCGCGGCCGGGCCGACATAGACCCAGGTCGTGTTGTTGACGCCGGTCGCCGGAACGCCGGGGGTGAACTCGGCCACCGGGGTCCGGCGGTCGGTGTTGGCCGCCGCGAGGGGCGTGGACAGGATCGTCGCCATGCCGATGTCTCCTTCGTTCGGCGGTTACGGCTTCAGCACGCCCTGGAGCGAGCGGTTGGAGCAGACGAGGTTGCCCTGCCAGATCACCGGGACGACCACGGCGTCCTGGTTCACCGACACCTTGTCCTCCAGTTCGGTCATGTTGGCGTCCTTGTGCGCCACCATCCGCAAGAAGTCGGTGTTCAGGAAGTACATGCGGCTGTTCGGGATGCCGCCGCCCTTGGTGCCGCCGTCGAAGATGACGTCGGCGCCCTTGTACTTCAGCGAGACGAAGCCGCCGTCGCCCTTGGTCTCGTCGGTGTAGCGCTTGATACTCACCTGCGACTGCTCATAGGCCATGAAGTAGTCGTTGGACGAGACGATCAGGTCCGGCTTGTCGCCGCCGCGGGTCAGTTCCAGCCACAGCGCCAGCATCAGGGCTTCGATGGTGGTCTTGTCGACCGTGACCGCGCCCCCGCCCTGAAGCGGCGCGGACGCCGACTGCACGACGTTCTTCCAGAACGTGTAGGTGCCGGAGTTGATGCCGCCCACGGTGCCGGTGCCGGTGTCCGCGACCAGCGCCTGAAGGCCGTTGATCTGGTTGGCCGCCGTGCCGTCCGAATAGAGGTCGCGGCTGATGCCGTTCTTGAACGTCCGCATGGCGTTCATCAGGCGGGCCTTCGCCAGATTGATGATCTGGCTCTTGCCGTTGTTCTGGCGCAGTTCCAGGCCCGACGCAGTGATGTGGACGGCGGCCTGTTTCCAATCGTACTTGGCGGCGCTCAGCACGTCGGAGGCGGAGACGTTCAGCACGTCGTAGCCGCTGTAGCGCTGGTACGTGCTGTTCTCCGCGTAGTCGAGGGTTTCGACGATTTCGTAACCGCCGTCGACGATGTCCACACGCCCCTTGTCCGCCAGACGGCTGTACAGGGCGTTGTTCTTCGACACGTTGTCGGCCAGCTCCTTCTTGTGCTGGCGCAGGGTGGTGGTCACGATTTCCGTGAACACGCTGTTGGGCGATGTCATAGGGACCTGTCCTTCTCGGAATGGGGGTTACGCGCCGGTCGCGCGGTCGTAGGCTTCGGCCATCGTCTGTTCCAGCGAGCGGGGAGCGGCCCTGGTGGCAGCCGGGGCACCACGCTGCGTGAGCGGGGTGCCGGCGGCCTTGCGCGCGGCGGCGGCACGGTCTGCCGCCTCCTGCTGGGCCTTGGCCTGCCGGTCCTTCTCCTGCTGCTCCAGGAGGGCGTTCCGGATGTCCGGGCGAGCCCACACGGCCATGTCGTATGCCGTCTTCAGGTCGGTGGCCCGGCCAGCCTGGATCAGCGCGGCCATGTCGGCGCGCACCGCATCAAAGTGCTGGTTGCTCGGGTCCGCCTTGAAGCGGGCGATCTGGTCGGCGATGGACTCCTGCTCCGCGCGAACCGCGGCCTGCTGCTGGGACTGGATGATGGTCTGAAGCTGCTGAACCTGCTGTTGGACGGACGCGAGCTGCGGATCCACGTAGGTGTCCGCGGCCGGTTGGGTGGCGGTGCTCAGGTTGATGCCGCGCTGCTGAGCGAAGGCCTGGATAAAGCCCATCGGGTCGCGCGACGCTTGGTCCCAAGCCTGGAGCAGCGTTTCGATGGCCGCCGCTTCAGAGCCGTAGTGCTGAACCATGGCGTCGCGACGTGGCCCAAGAACATGGTCCAGCCGCTCGTAACGCTTGATCTCCTGCGCACGCTGCTCAAAGCCCTTCTGGACGTCGCCTTCCCGTTTCAGCACCTCCTGCTGAATGGCGGGCGGAAGCTTGGCCCATTCGGCTTTTGCAGTCGCCGACCACGAGGCGGGCGGGGCGTTGCTGGCCGGCTGTGCCGGTGCTTCGCTCTGCGGCTTCTGGTCGGTGTTCTGGTCGGCGCCGGCCGGCGCTGCCTCTTGGGGCGCGGCCTCCTGTCCGGCGGGGGGATTGGTCTGGGAGAAGCGGCCGGACGGGTCGCGCGACTGTTCCGGCGCGTCGGTCGTGGCGGCCTCGAAGGCTTCTTCCATTGTCTTGGATAGCGCTTCCTCCAGGGACAGCGCGGGGCTTTCGGCGCCGGCTTCGGCCGCGCCGTTCAGTTCGATGTCATCCATGTGCTTTCCCGCAGGTTGCGCCGGCCGGTGCCGGCTTGGTTAGACGAGGAGGTCTTTCGCCACCTCGTTGACGGCGCGATCCACCGCCGCCTCAATGGCCGCATCGCCACCGGTCCCCGCCGTGCGCATCGCCTCCGCACTCTCGCCGGGCTCCAGCAGCCGGCAGCCGGTGCGCGCTAGGTTCTCCCGATGCGCGGCCCGCCCTTCGATCCACCGCCCCGACACCGGGCACTCGTACCCAGCGTAGTCCCCGGCAATCATCGGTGTGGGGAGGTGGCTCCGCGCCGCGGGGCGCAGAGGCGGAGCCAGATGCTTCGGGATCAGTTCCCCGTTCCGGATGACGTAGGTCTCTCGGATCATGGCTGCGTCACCTGCTGCTGTGCGGCGGCCTGCTGCTCCGCCTGCTGGGCCTGCGTCCCCCGCTCGTGTTCGAGTTGGGCGCGCATGGCTTGGTTCTGCTGGTCGGCGTGGGCGTTGATGAGCGCCACCTGGATTTTCGTCTGGCTGTCCAGTTCGGCGATCCGCCACTTGAGGTCCGCCTCAAGCTGCGCCCGCTGCATGTCGGCTTGGGTGCGGGCTTGCAGTTCCATCGCCTTAGCCTGCATGTCAGCCTGCATCTGCGCCTGTTGCTGCTGGGCTTGCGCCTGCGCCGCGGCGTTCGGGTCGCCCTGCTGAACGGGCTGCTTCTCCAGGCTCTCCAGCGCGTCGTTCACCTCGCGCGGCAGCTTGAACATCCGCGACAGGCCGGCGAGGATCTTCACCGCCGCGTCACGGGGCACGTCACCGCTCTGCACCGCCGGGCCGATGGCCTGGAAGTACTGAGACACGCCCAAGAGCCACTTGCCGGCGGCCTCCTGCGCCTGCGTCATGTCCGCCGCGATGGTGCTGTCCGTCTCGACGTCCACCCGGAAGGACCGGAAGGCGTCGTTCTTCAGGACAGCCATCATCTCCGGCGTGACCTGGACGCCGGTCATCAGCGTGAGCGTCTGCGCGCCGAAGTGCTCGGCGATGATCTCCGCCTTCAGCCGCAGGAGGTCGCGGGCGTACCGCTGCACCTCGCGTTGCGCGCGCTGAAGACGAAGGCTCCCCCACTGCGCCTTGATGTTCTGCGCCGTGGCCGTCTCGCTGGCCGCCGTGCTGCCGCGCAGGATGTCGGAAATACCGGTGATTTCGTAGATGGTCTGCTTGACGGCCTCGCGCTGCTGGTACAGCGCCGTCAGCACCTTGGCCGCCGTCTCGACCGGCCAGAACCACACCGCCTTTTCCAGGCCGCCGGCATCGCGAAACACGGCCGTGTTGGCCGTCGGGATCAGCGCGTTGTCGTTGCCGGCCATCACCTCCGAGATTTCGCCCACGGTGCTGTCGTAGACGCCGCGGAGCTTCAGGCCGTTGATGATGGTGGTGATGCGCCCGGTGATGCGATCCAGCTCCTCCGCCTGGTCGCGGTAGGCCCGGTAGTCCTCCACCGGGACCAGCGTGTCCGTCTGCTCCAGCGCGTACAGCGGGCGCGGGATCGGAAAGAAGCCAGTCAGGCCGAGCGGGTCCGCCTCCACCTTCAGCGGCGCATCCTTGTAGCTCGGTGCGATGTAGAGGACCTGACGGCTTTCCTTGTCCCACACCTCCCACACGGTCAGGCGCTTGAACACGTCCGGCGGCGGGCCGCCGTCGTCCTTACTGCCCTTGCCCTCCTCCAAGCCCTCCGGCGTGACGTCAAGCTCGATGCCGGCGGCGATATCGTCGCCGAAGCGCTCAACCGCTTCTTCGCGGGTGATGTAGGCGCGGAACGCGATCCAGCAGACATCCTGCCACGTCCGGCCAGGACCACGGCGGAAATCCTTCCACTGGACATGTTCCGTCGGAGCGCTCTCCCAAGCGAGGTCTTCGAAGAACTCGCCGTCCTGCCCGCCTTCCGGCTGCGGCTCCGGCTCGTCCCCCGCCGATGCGCTGATCAGCGGCGGCTGGGACATTGGCTGGCCGGCGGACGTGGACAGGCGCGGGGCGTCGTCCACCATCTTCTTGGCCGCATCGGTGATGCGCGGAGCGGCCTGCCCTTCACCCGCCAGCATGGACAGGCGCGGCTTGGCCTCATCCGTCTGCGTTTCCTGCTGGCCGAACTGGTTCCGCGGTACCCGCGTGAAGGTCGGCACGTATCGGACGCGGGTCACACCACGGCCGGGAAGCAGCCGGTCCATCACGGCGCGCTGCATGTCGCCGTCGAAATCCGTCTGCTCCAGGTCGAAGGCAAGCGCCCGCTCCAGCATTTCGGCGATCGCGCGGCCCAAGGGGTCGGCGTCGCCGTACCGACGGCGGACATCGGGCTTCGGCACCGAGTTGTACAGCGCCGGGGCCAACGTCTCGATGTTGGAGCGCAGGATGTTGAAGCGGGTGCCAAGCTTACGGCCTTGCTGCTCACCCCTGCCGGCCTGCTCCTCGTCCCGGTAGCGCTTGACGGCATCGGCGGCCAGCTTGCGCCACGGCTCTTCTTCCTTCCCGGCGAGACGGATCTCCATCAGCCAGCGGGCGACGATCCCCGCCGGGCCTTTGCCCGCATCTGCGGTCGTCTCCAGCGCTCCGGCGGAGGTGTCGTTGGTCGTGGTCATGCTCACTCCGTCGATGCGCGAAGGTTTTCCAGTTCCTTCCGGATGGCGGCGAGTTCCGCGCGCGCCGCCTCCAGGTCGGCAAGAGCGGACGCCTGCACCTCCGACAGGATGTCGCCGAGCGGGAAGCCGTCCGCGGCGCCCAGGGCTACGGGCTGCGCCGGACCAAGGGTCTCGGAGGTGATGGAGCCGTCCAACGTGACGTAGCGGAACTGGACGTGCGCGCCGGCGAGATGTCCGTTGCGGTCCCAGCGCACAAGAAGCTCGTAGGGCTGTTTGGTTGTCTGCATCTCGCTATCCTCAGGAAACGGTGGCGCCGTCCGCGAACTTCCACGCGGCGCCCGTTGACCAAGCGGGCTTGTTGCGGTCGGAAACGTAGATTTGCTGAGCCGCGACGCTCGCGCTGGGCAGCGTCGCCACGGTGAAGGAGCGCAGGCAGACGACGCCGCCGGCATCGAAAAGAGGAGCGCTGCCGTTGGTGAGTGCGCCGTCCTTCTCGATGGTGAGGCGCGTCGTTGCTCCGACGACGCCGCCCCAACTCGTCTTGACCACCACTCGCTGGCTGGAGAACGTGCCGTCGTGAGTGTTCTCGACGAACACGCCGGAGACGCCGCCGCCATCCTCGACCGTCAGACCGACGCTGCCGACGTTGCCGACCTGATGGGCCGTGGTCGCGACCTGACCGATCCGCCACGTCGTCCCGGCGTTGCCCCGGATCGTCGTGTTGCCAGAGTTGAAGTAGTCGCCCTTCCCCGCGCCGGGGCTCGCGACGATGGTCTTGCGCGACCCGGTCGAACCATTGTCGTAAAAGTTGCCCAGCGTGTTCGTGCCGAAGGTCACGTTGTCGAGCACATAGCTGGCCGTGCCCGTCATGAGGACGCCGTACCCGGCGTTGGCCTGGAACGCGACGTTGTCGCTGTCCGTCGAACCGATGCGCACGCCGTCCAGAATGACGGTACCAGCCAGAGCGCCGACCCCCGATCCCGTGTTGCCGCCGATGCACCCGCCACGCAGCGCCAGGTACCGCGTGTTCGCCGCCTCGACGGCGACGCCGTTTCCGGCGTTGCTGGCTGCAATCAGGTTGGTCGCCTCGACATGGATGATCTGGCCGGTGCCGGCAAGCGCAACGCCATGGATGCCGTTGGATGCGCACCACACATCGCTCAGCACGACGTTGCGGATCTCACCCGTGTCGCCCAACAGAAGGCCATAGCCCGCCCCGGTGTCGAAGTCGCACCCGTCGATGATGAGGTGCTGGATCGTCTCCTTCTGGCCGAGCCCGCTGGCCGCAGCGGAGCGCGGGGCCACCGCGCAGCCCGCCGTGCAGTACAGGGTGTCGATGTCCTTGATGCGCAGGTCGCCGGCCGCCGTGACACGGATGCCGCGCGCCGCGTGCTGCCCTACCTTCCCCGCGATCCACATGCGCTCAATGGACGAGTCCACGATGCCCTGCCGGGCCGGGCCGGCACCGCCGCCCGTGGCCGAACTGGCGGTCACGTCCACGCCGTAGCGGATCACGCTGTCCATGATGTTGTCGTGGATGTGGACGCTCTGCACCACAGAGCCATCCACAACGATGCCGTCGTAAGGCGCCTCGAACCGGCAATTGCGAACGGTGGTGCCCTGCGCGCCGGTGGACCGGACGTAGGCGCCGCCGGTGCGGGTGACGCTGGCCGCGAAGGTCACCCCGTCCACGATGACGCCCGGAGCGTTCCCCACCCCAGCGATGGCGATGATGTCCGCAGTGGCGGAGGTGGTGACCAGCCGCGAGCCGTAGGCGTGGCCCTGGATCGTGACTTCGCCGGTGATGGTCAGCGTACCGGATACCTTGGTCGTGCCGGCGGGGAGCAGCACCGTCCCATGCGCAGCCTGCGCGGCGTTGATGGTCGCCTGGAGCTTTGCCGTATCGTCGGCGCTGCCGTTCGCCCGCACGCCGTAGTCCAGGGGGTCGAACGTGCGGGCGAAACGGTCGCCGAGCGTGCGGGCAGTCTCCGTACCGGTCGGCAGCACCGTGACGGCCGAGCCGTCACCGTCCCTCGACAGGACGGGCCTCCATACGGCGGCGCCCCGCGCTGCGCTGAAGCACTTCCAAAGGACGCCCGTGGACACGTTCAGCCACTCGGACCCGGCCTTCCACCCCGACACGAAGTCGTCGTTCACGCCCGGATCGGTCGTGGCGTCGGTCTTCTCGGGGTTGGCGGCGAGGATGCCCTGATAACCGGTCATGATTCGCGCTCCAATCGGCGGCGGCGGGCGGCGGCCACCAAATTGTTGAAGGCCAGCGGGTTGTCGGCGTTGGGGATCGGCGGCGGCGCCGGCTTGATGTCGCGCCACACCAGCCCGAGGTAGCGCCATGCAGAGCCGATGTGTTCGGCCCAGTCCTTCACCGGGTTGTCGCGGAACCGCTTGAGGTCGTCATCCCACTCGCGGCGATAGCTGCGCAGCCCTTCGATGCCGAGCGCGCAGCGTGTCTTGTCGAGGCGGGCGATCTTCAGCGTCTCGCGGCCGGCGGTGATGCCGTCGGCCACCGTGACCCGCTTCACCGGGCGCGGCTTCCGGCCGTAGTCGGTCATCATCTGGACGCGGGTGCGCTTGGCTCCCCAGCTCTGGTGAAAGATGTCGTGCGGGACGTAATCCTCACCCTTGTAGCCCTTGGCGTTGAGCCAGTCGCACCAGTCTTCCAGGTCTTCCGTCTCGGGGCGGTAGAAGTCCACGATGTGCGGGCGGCCGTCGACCACCTGGAAGCACCAGATCGGGTTGTTCGCCGGGGCGCCCAGGTCCCACACCGTGTGAACCGGGATGCCCTCCACCACCGGCACGTCGGTGATGCGGCCTTCCCGTTCAGCCTTGTTGACCTCCGCACCCCAGTATGCCCCGATCATCGCCCCGGCAAATGAGCACCGGAACTCCTGCTCAACCAGCAGTTCGGCCATCTCAGCGCCGAACAGCGCTTCATATTCGGCCCGCTGGTCGGCAATGGCCTGTTCCGTCACCGCGCCTGTATCGTCACAGGAAAGCACCTGCGTGAACCAGCGTGGGTCGTGCTGGAACCGGTCCAGCATGCCCTTGAGGTGGTTGTTGCCGCGGGGCGTGCTGATGAACGAGGCCCACCCTCCATTTTCCGCGAGGATTGGCGCCAGATAGCCCCAGGCCGTCGGGTTGGCGATGGCCCATTCGGAAAGCGTGATCCCGATTGGAGGCGTACCAACCAAGCTGTCGTAGTTGTCCGAGCCGACCACCTGGAACGTGGACCCGTTCACGAACCGGATGAACATGTCGTTGTCGCGCCGGCTTTCGATGATCTCCGGCGGGAACGCCTCGTCGATGCGCCGCTTCCCGGTGTGCGGGTTGACCGCCTCCCAGATCGCCTTTCGGGCCTGCGCATACTGCGGGAGCATGTGCCAGTAGGTGCCCACCCTGTTGAAGGCCCCGACCGCGTGCATGCGCAGGTTGATGTCGTCTTTGCCGGCCCGGCGGTGCCAGACGAGGAGTTGCCGGTTGCAGCCGCTCAGCCAGCTATCCCAGGCCGGCCGCTGGTAGTCGCGCGGCTGCCAGTTGTGCGGCAGGT
Organism: Azospirillum mesophilum; assembly: GCF_053470405.2. Taxonomy (NCBI): domain Bacteria; kingdom Pseudomonadati; phylum Pseudomonadota; class Alphaproteobacteria; order Rhodospirillales; family Azospirillaceae; genus Azospirillum; species Azospirillum mesophilum. The sequence goes on along the minus strand of NZ_JBPXMQ020000006.1, from coordinate 11,457 downwards.
TGATTTCCACCATGGGTCACCCGCGCTTCACCACGTTGATCGTGACCCCCTTCTTTTCGTCGTCGGGACCGTCACTGAGGTTGAAGGCCTGTCGCTCAAGCCCGATCAGGTTCTTCATCGCCATGGACAAGCTGGCGATGGTCTTGGCTCGGGACGGAAGGGCAACGGCCATCTGCATCATGGCGCGGCGCTTGCCGTTGCTGTCGTCGGCCGTCTCTTCCTCGATAACCTCTTCGATGTCGTCGATGTGAACCGTCGCCGTCTCCAACTCCTTCATCAGGAGCGAGACCATCTTGCGGCCCGACGCGATGTCCTGCCGATGGCTGCGGACGATCTCCACACCGCGCGCAGCGGCGAGTTCCACAGTTTCACGTGCGTTGGCCGCTGAAACCCCGTCTGAAACCAGCCGCGCTGAAACCTCTTCCCGGACCCGTTCCGCAAGGTTGCGTGTCCAGCCCTGCGACTTGGCCTTCTTGTTGATGGCCGTGTGGCTCACGCCGTACTGGCGCCCGATCTCCGACACGCTGAGCTGCCCGGCGCGGTATTCGCGCTCAATGGCCTCCCAGTCCGTGGGCTTGCGCTCAGCCATGGATCACCCCGCCTTGTTCTGATCGTCCCCGCCCTTGGCGACTTGGTTCCCCGGCAGCCGGGCCAGAAGGAGCTTCAGCACCTCGCTCCCGGCATACCCGGCGCAGGTCCCCATGCCGCAGGCCATGAGCGTGTCCGCCTGGAGCTGCTGGGCCAACACGCCGGAGGCGACGGTCAGCGCCAGGATGGACGGCACGTCCAGCACCACGACGCGCACCAGAGCCTTCCAGCCACCATCGCGGCTTTCACGAGCCCATCGGGCGAGCATGCCGATTACGACGCCCGCCAAGGTGGGGGTGAGGGCGCGCGCCATCTGGGCAAGGTCGGGGCTGTGGGGATCGGCCATGCTGGGCTCCGGGCACGAAAAAGCCCGCCACGGCAGAAGAACCGGGCGGGCGTGTCGCGAAATCGTACATAGAAATATGCCAAAAACGGCGTTGATCTGTTAAGGGAAAAATTCCCCTAGGGTATTTCACCTAGGCGGCGAGCGCGCCTCTATTGGGCTGCGAGTTCAGCGCCTTGACGATCTGGTCAACGGCCTTTCCTTCCCACTGCCTTGCGGTGACGTGGCTGATGCCGTCGCCTCCAGTACGACGGGCGATTTCCTCATTCAGCCGCTCCGAAACCTTCCGCCAACTCATGTCGGATGCCCGGAGCGAAACGCACAGGCGTTGCCGCCAGTCGGTGACGGCGAACAGCCACGGGAGCGTATCGTCCAGGGCCTTCAATTCGCGCGGCGACGGGCGGTGCACTGTGCCCCTTCCGTCGTCAGCACCTTCCGCCAGCATCGCCAAGATCTCTTCGGCGGAGCGGGCGAACTCGATGCAGGCGGCGACTTTCGTGCTCGGCACCTCGCCGCAAGGGAACCGCATTCGGCGCATGGTGTCCATAGTTTCACGGAGTTCGGCGCGCACGCTGTCGGCGTCCCATCGGATGCCGCGATTGTCCAGAGTCGCCGTGCGGCGGATGCTCATCGGCTCGTTGGGCGACAGGCTCGGGCGAGCCGTCACGGAGTTCGGCTGTCCGTCCGTCCATCGCTCGGCGTCGGGCGCGCTTGGATGCCGTGCCCGGTAGTCCGCGGGGGTCAACAGCGCGGCGGCGGCCATGCGCTCCTCTCGGGACAACTGGCCGGACTGCATTCGATCCAGCACCGCGGCGGCAAGCGCCGGGCGCGCCTTGTCGTTGGGCTTCAGGGCCGCCAGTTCGGCCACGATGCCCCCAGCGCCGCGCGACCGCTTGGACTTCCTGCTCATGCGGCCACCTGCTCAGCAGGCAGGTGATGGGCAGCCCAAACGGCCAACCCGACGCGGCCGGAGATGCCCAGCTTCTTCGACACGGACCGGAGGTGCGCGTCCACCGTCCGCTCAGAGCAACGGAGTTGAGCGGCGATCACCTTGTTCGAAGGCGAGCCACCGCCGGAGAGGAGGCGAAGCACGGTCGTTTCAGTGGGGGTCAAGTTCTGGTTTTCCGGAAGTTCCACATTCGCCGTCATGTCGTCGCTCCTCATGCCGGAATGCCCGTATAGGTGCCCGTCAGGCGGTGGTATTCGAAATCCGCCACACCGGGCATGCCGAGATCCTTGTCTCGGACCTTGTGCACCTTCACCAGCGTGGTCGACTGCGGGTTGCTCTTGTCGCGCCAGACGGCGAAGCCGATGTCTGCCTTGTTGTTCCAATGCGCGCCGCCACTGATGTCATAGAGGTCAGGGACCGGCTCTTGCCCATCGTTCAGCTTTTGCAGCTTCGTGGGGTGCGCAACAAAAATCACATCGACGGCGTGGTTCTCTCCAAAGCGACGGGCCTTCCCGAGAAGTTGAGACAGGTATTCCGTCTCGGTCATGCCGCTCGGCCTGCGGTGCTCAATCTCGTTGTACGGGTCGATAATCAAAGCCTTGATCCCATACCGTTGAACCGACCACTTCGCCTTTTCCAAAATCCAATCCATTGTTGGCGCATCATCTTGCGCTCTGATGAAATATACACGATCCTCAATCCACTCGAAAGCCATTTCTATTTCGCCTTCCGACATCCGCGGCACATTCACCCCCGGATATTCATAGAATGGCCTGCCCGTTACCTTTTCAGCGAGCTTCGCGATGTGCTTATGTGGACGGTTTTCAAACGAACAATAGGCGAAGCGCCAACCGTGATTTCTGGCGTAATTCACCATGAGCTGATCCAGGAACTCGCTTTTGCCATGGTTCGGGATTCCGGTGACCACGACCAGCAGGCCGGTGCCGGTCAGCTTCATCAGCGGGTCCAGGCAGTCGAACCCGGTGGACAGGCCGCGCGCCAGTTCGCCGCGGTACAGCGCCAGCACGTCAGCCCTGTAGTCCTCGGCGGTGTGAACGCCCTTAATCGGGTACGGGCGAGCGTTCTCGATGACGCTGCGGAGAGCATGGGCGCCGTAGGTCGCCAGCACCTCATTTGCGTCCTTGGTACCCTCGGGCCACCGCACGCGCCAGCAGCGCTCTTTGCCGATCCGACGCGCCAGCTCCTCCGCAAGGATGCCGCCGGGACCGTCGCCGTCCGTGGCGATGATGACCTTCTGCACCCGCTCCAGCCGGTCGGTCGCGTTTACGAATGCCTCGAAGCGCTTGTCATCCTCCCGCCGGGGATCGTCCTCGTCCTTGAGCTTCTGCGGCGCACCGTCGGGCAGCGTGGTCACGCTGCGGTAGCCGGCGGTCATGCAGGCGAGCACGTCCATCTCGCCCTCAACCCAAATCAGCACGTCGTCGGCGATCTGGTCGAGGTTGAACAGCGTGCGCTCCGCCCCCCTGTCCTGCGCAAACTCCTTCTGCGCCGAGCGGTACTTGTTGTTCACCAACACGCCGCCCTTGACGTACGGGAAGACGATACACGGCTTCTCCTGCCCGACCTGGGGGAAGAAGTGGGAGCCGCGGTAAACCCCTATCTCCTCAACCACCTCCCGGCTGATCGAGCGCTTGTCGAAGAAGGCCCAGAACGTGTCGGGGCGCGGCGTTTCGGTCGGCGGATCGGGCCGGCGCGGGGGTGCCTTCGGTTCGCGGCGCCGGGTCAGTCCGCGCTCCGCGCTCCGCCCAGGCACGTTTCCTGCCCATCCGCAATGGTGGCAGTTCCACACAGCCCCGCCGTCATCGTCCAGCTTCACCGACAGACAGGGCTTGGTCTTGTTGGCCCCGTGCCGGTGTTCCGAGCACTTCGGGCAGGTCGTGTAATTGTCGCCGTGACGGAAGCTTCCACCCCTCGGCGGGCGGATGCCCTGTTCGGCCAGTTCGTTCAGCAGATCGGTCATCGCAGGTACGCCCACGTTGTCGGGGTCTTTCGCCAGGGTCCACACAGAGTGCCAAGGGGCGCGTCAGGCCACGGTGGCGGGCGCTCCCGGTCTGTCCAAGCCTTCGGATCAGTGCGCCACGGCTCAAGCTGCTCGACGTTCGCGTAGTCCCGCCAGATTTCCTGGTTCAGGAACGTGACCGCCTGTTGGACGAACTCCGTCCCATCCTTTCCGGACTGGCGCATGGCCGAAGCGTAGACCCGCGCGCCGGAGATTATCTCGTCCGGCTTCACGCCCTTCTTGACGAAGCGGGCGAACTTTTCCCTGGCCGGCTTCTTCGGGTTGTTGGCCCGCCCCCTCTTGGGCATGGCCGACCAGAACTCCTCGAATTTGGCGTCAACCAAGCCCTGATCCGGACCAGAGGACTTCGTGTCGGTCGCGTCGGCACCGCCGACCGACCCACCAAAGAGATCTTCTTTCTTCCTTCCTCCTCCCTCCTCCATCTGGCGTGACATTTCCCCATCTGTCACATTTGAGCCGTGACGCTCGTCACCATCGCCGCCCTCTGTCACGCCCTGTCCGTGATTTTGCTGCGCTGCGTCACGCTCGCGCTTGCGACGCTGGCGCTCTGCCGCTGTCAGGTCGCGCGGGAACGTCATCACATTTTCGCCGTCCGTCACGGCTAGGCCGTTATCGTTTCCGGCCTTGATCCCGACAAACGGGGCGATGTCTGACGGGAGCGGGTGGACAACCTTCGGCGACTTAGGGCGCTGGTACTGGGTAAAGTTCCGGACAGCACCGAAGACCTTACCGTCAGCCTCAAAGCGCTTGATGATTCGGTTCTGCTCCAACTCTCCGAGAAGGTCCGACACGTTCACCGGATCGGCCGGCATGATGCGCATTTTGATCTGCAACGGCTTCCACTCGAACACGCCGTTGTCGTCGCTTTCCGTCCAAAGGCCGATGAGCATGATGCGGGCCGCCGGGCTGCTAGCCACAAACGCCTCATCGGTAAAAAGTCCAGGATGAACGCTGCGGATGCGAGCCATAGCTTCAGCCCTCCATCTCGTCGGCGAGCGCATCCAGGCGCCGCACGATTTCCCGCAGATCGTCGCGGTTCACCTCTGCTTCGGCGATGACCTCCCTGAGGTCGGCGGCGGCCCCACGCAGGCGCTTGGCCGGGGGCTGGGGCCGCACCATGCGGAGCCGGGGCTTGACCGAAAGGCGGGTGACGTTGCTATCCGTCATGCGCACACCTCCTCCGTCTGCCGCACCGCAAGCCGCTGGATCGCCATCTGGCGAGCTTTGAGCGTCCAAGGGGCGACATCAGGGGTTCGGGCGGCAAGCGCTTCCAGCGCGCCCACGGCGGCGCCGAAGGCTCCTTCGGTGAAGATTTCCAGGGTGAAGCCGCCACCGCACAGTATGCTCGCGGCAAACTCGCCCAAGCCGACATCGAGCTTGACCACCATGGACACGGGGCCTGCGATCTCCGCTAGCGCTATCGCGTCCTCCAGCGCCTCCAGGCGCCCCAGAACCGCTTTGTACCGCTTCCGCTGGGACCGAACGTGCCAGCCGCCGAGATTGTGGTAGGTGTCGTACCACGTCTTCAGACCCGACCATTCCCGGTGCAGTTCGAGCAGGCCGGCGGGTGCGCGACGATACTCCCGGATCATCAGCCCGATATCGCGGGCGATGGCTCCAAGAACCCGCTGTGGCTCGGTGTTCGGCGTCCAAACTTCCGCCAGAGCCAAGCCGAGCGCGGCCTTGGCATGCAGATCCTCAAGCGACCGAGACGGGGCGGACAGGGCCGCCGCCGCATGGCCGTCCGCATCGCGCCACCAGCGCGCCGCCTCCTCAGTGAGGGCGACGACGCCGGACTCTTCCTCCTCCTTCAGCCGCCCGGCTTCCAGTTGGTCGAATTCGGCAAGGAGTTGCTGCTTCTTGGCGTCGCCCAGGTCGGTCGCGGACTCGATTGACGAGCGGTTCATCGCGATCCATCCACCGGGCATCCGAACCATTGGGTATGGAGCGCTCAACGCCCCGCACCGGTCGTCGGCTTCGCTGTAGAGTTGGTTCCCACGGCGGTGGGAGGAACACCACCGCCGATAGGACGCCCGCACAGGGCTGTTCGACTCGGGGGCGATCATGCAGCGCCCCCATCGCCGTGGATGTCGCCAGCGTCGTGAACAAGGCTCAGGTGTCCACCGTCCGCCGGCCTTTCGACTGGCATTGCGGGCACGAACGACACGCCGAACATCGCTTCGAACATGCCCTTCACCCGCGGGTCACCGAACGCGAGGTCGATGACGAAGGCATGAAAGTCCGGGAACAGGAAGCATGCGTAATCCAGCGCCAGCTCGTGCTGGGCGTACCATGCTCCGCTCTCCGCCCGCCATGCGCCCTTGCCGCCATCCTCACCGACACGAGCGATGAACTCGCGATGACGGTGACGCCAGTGGCCGGGCGCCTTGCCCTTCGGTTTCCCGGCGCACTCGTGCAGAGCGGTAAGGCTCTCGAAGCTGGCGATCTCACCGCCTCGCCCGTCGTCGCCCAGACTGCTCTCTCCCAGCAGGTCGAACTCGCGCCGAAGCGCGCCGGCCGCCTCTTCCGAGAAAACCGCGTTCACAACCTTGCAGGCGACGAAGGCCGATATGGTGTCCACCGTGCCCGACCGGGTGATAATCGTCTGGACGTGCGTGAGAGGCACGCCACCGCGCAGCAACTCGCCCTTGAAGCTGACTGCGGCGTCGTTGGCTGCCGTATCGGCCTTCGCACGAATGGGCGCAACAGCGTCCAATCCAGCGGTTTGCTCGATGGAGTCCAGCGTCCTGTCGAGCCGGCCACCGATTACCGCTCGGACAAATGCTTCGACCGGCACGACCAGTTCATTAATGGGTATTCCCGGTACGAATACCGGGATCCCATTGTCACCATCACCTGTGGGGAAGACCGATCCGACGCAGCGGGAAATCAGGGTGCGCGGGCCGTTGAGGGGAATGGCAGTCATGGTCACGCCTCCCCCGCGCTCAGCAACTTAGCGAGCAGCGCGCGACCCTTGGGCGTCACCATGACCTGCTCCGCGATCTTGGTCCCGCCCTGCCCGTCTTCGACCTCCTGAAGCTTGTGCTCCAGGTGGCCGTACTGAATGCGATCCTGATATGCGACCATCCGCCGCCGGCTGCCTGCCCGACGGTAGACCCACCGGTTCTCTTCGAGGAACCGGGTCAGGGCGCGTGGCTTGACCTGGAGATCCTTTGCCGCATCGGTGATGCACATCGCGCCTTCGGTCGGCTTGGCGAGGCGTTCCAGCGCGGCCACCGCCGGCTGCATCTCATGCACACGCGCGAGGAGCTGCTTCTTGTCGCTGGCGTACTGCGCCAGCAGGGGCAGAAGGTTGTCCGGATTGGACAGATCAATCTGCGGCGCGCCGTAGCCCCCGGTGCGGCGGATGGTTGGCAGGACCTCGCCGACAACCTTTTCCTCGAACCGCTCGGCAGAAGGGAGGTTCGATCGCAGAATCAGCCGGTACAGGTCCCGCTCCGGAATCAAGATCAGACCGGACGGAGGCGGGCTCTCCATACCCAATTCCGCCAATTCGGCGGAATTAAATTTTTTCAATGCCTTACAGTGTTGGCGGAGCGCCTTGTCAGGGTCGGCATAGCCGAGAATGACAGCGACATCCTTCCCGATGAACCACAGTTCGCCGTCAATCTGCACGACGCCGAAGGTTGCGCCATCGAAGCTGAATGGGATCAACGCTGGCACGGCGGTGGAAGAGTAGAGCGGTGCGGCCATGCTTACGCCTCGCCCGCAACGGCCCGAACACTGGCGATCTTGATCAGCGTCCGCCGACCAATCTTTACAATCTCCAGCTTGCCTTCATTAATCAGCTTGTAGACGGACGTGCGCCCGACCCCGAGGGTGCGCTGAGTTTCTTCAACAGATAGACAGAGTTGGTTCATTGGTTTCCCTCGTCTTGGCCGCTGCCAATCAGCGGTGAACGAGGGAAACTTTGCGCGAACGATAGAGGTAAGTCGGCCGGAAAGGGCGAAAAGGGCGGAAAGGGTTTACCGCCTATTTCCGACCAAGAGTCTCCATGATCCGACGTGCGCGGTTCTTAACCTCCCCTTCTGTTGGCTCCTCGCCCCCATTGGCCTGAAACCATTCCTGCATCATCCGCATGATAGCCGCCTGCGCGCCGTGCCCTGCTGGCAGCCCATCAGGGGTATTCGCCACTGTTAGCACGTGGATCAGCGCCCCCTCCCAATCATGTTTCCGCGGGCGACCGGTTGGCCTAGCCGGGACCACGACTGGATTGTGGCGCAGATCTTCCTTTGCCGGTGGCGAGCCGTACGGCGCAAACATCTCAATCTGCGAAAGTTCAAATGAAAGTCCATTCAGCACAATCCGAAAATAACCATCTCCGTAGGCATCGCAAATCCATTCGTAATCGCTCCCATTCATATCATCGGTGACTAATTCACCGGAATCCCAATCAATATACATGTTATTTATCATTAACTCCGGGTTAATCATCCGAAATTCAGTTGACCATTCGTCCAATACCTCTTCACCATCAGACCGTTCAAAAGCTAAACCACTCTCCTGCGATTCTGTTGTTTCCCTCGCAATCCAATAGGTGCATTTAATCACCTTTCCCCGAAGGGAATAGGCGTTGAGCTTACCAACATACACCAAGTGTTCTAGAAGCCTCTTGCACCAAGGACGCGGCGCATGGGCTGCGAGCATATCAAGAGCTGCGGCAGATGGAATAAACATTACTTCCCCCATAAGTATGTTAAATGGCAGACTTGCACCGCTCCACTTCTTTCATAATTTGTTTGGCGTATTCTCTTAGGGTGCTATTCGAGGGTTCTTCGTGACCGTTGGCGGTGAACCACTCCGCTAATTTTTGGGCCAACTCGGCCTGCGTCTCCGGTAATCCGTTATTTGCTTCCGCCCAAGCAATAAGGTGAACGAGGGCGTTGACCATGAACCGAGGCGGCGGGCGGCCAATCGGCGCACACTTGGCTGCGGCGGCGGCTTGCTCAAGGCGTATTGAAACTCCGGTCAGGTCATCATTATCACCGCACCACCGAGCAATGTCTCTTGCCGAAAACCGAAAATTAAACGTCACCAGTTTGACGGCTTCGCACTCCGAGAAGGCTGACCCCAACGCCTCGCCACTTGTATATGTATAGACTTCTAATTCTCCGTTATTAATGAAGGGATAGATTGCAGGATCATACCCCTCGCGCAGCGGCCAAAACTCCATTCCTTCACACGAAAAAACGATATCGTCTGCCACGCCACCATATTCTGGATAAATGATCACCTGTCGCTCTGCCGTAAACATTACTTTTGTTTCCGGCGAACGCATGGCCCCCCACAGCCACTCCCATGCAAAGGCATAGGATGGGAGAACGCGGCGCAGGCGACGCAGTGCCTCACCTGCCGAGATAAGCGTGTCTTGGTCCGCCTTCGGTATTTCAGTCATCACCCTCTCCGCTGGGCATCTCCGCTTGTAGGCCGGCGGGGAAACGCGGGCGGAGTACCGCGCTTCTCGGGGGCCATCCTATCCCCACCGGTTTCGGTGCTCGGACGAGCCGAGCGTGTTTCATGGCCTTAGGCGGTCTTCCGGGGCATTGGAACGACTTTGCCGCTGCGGCCCTCGCAGTATCGCGCCCAGGCATCCATGAGCTTCCGGCGCTTTTCCAGCAGATCGGAACGGCGGTAAGCCGCCTCCACCCGGTTCTCAATAGCGTGGGCAAGCGCGGCCTCAGCGACCTCTCGGGGGAAGTTCGTGGACTCGGCCGCCCAATCGCGGAACGAGCTGCGAAACCCGTGTGCAGTGCATCCGGCTGGCATCCGGCGCAGCACCATCGTCAACGTCATGTCGGACATCGCACGTTCGGACCGGACTCCTTGGAACACCAGCGCACCTGGATCATCGTCGGTGCGCAGTTCCTGCATTCGCCCAAGAATTGCCAACGCCCGTTCAGACAGCGGCACCACATGCGCCTTACCGGCCTTCATTCTTTCCTTGGGAATCGCCCAGAGCTTCACACCAAGGTCGAACTCTCCCCAGGTAGCACCACGCATTTCCCCTGAGCGCACGGCGGTGAGGATCAGAAACTCCATCGCGAGCTTGACCGTCTCTCCGGCCTTCGTTGTCGCGCGCAGCCGCTCGATGAAGCTGGGGACCTCCTGCCAAGGTAGCGCGGCGAAGTGCTCCTTCTCCTTCGGCTGCCGCGGCAGTCCCTTGGAGATGCTGCGCATCGGCGCTTCTGACGGACGGTATCCCTTGGCATGCGCCCAATCGAGCACGACGCCAATTCGTTGGCGCACGCGCCGGGCCGTCTCAGGGATCTCAAGCCAGATTTCGGCCAACACATCCCGCACCATCGGGCCGGTGATCTCATCGACGGCAATTGCGCCCAGCTGGGGAAAGACGTGGCGCTCCATCGTGGCGAGCCACTGTGCACCGTGCTTTGCATTCTTCCACGTTGGCAGATGCTCCTTGTGGACCTCACGCGCGGCCTCTTTGAACGTCGGGGTCTTAGGTGGGGCCTCGCGCTCCTTCCTCTTCTCCGCCACCGGATCGACGCCCTTGCGCACCTGCCGGCGCATCTGTTCGGCGGCGTCGCGGGCGTCGGCGAGCGACACGTCCGCAGCCGATCCAAGCCCGAAGTCCCGGCGCTTGCCCTCGTGCTGGAGACGAAGCACCCATTTTCTGGAGCCATCGGCGGCGATGACCAGAGCCAGTCCGTCGCCGTCGCCATAGCGGCCGGGCTCCTTCAGATTTCGAACCTGCACCGCGGTAAGCCGTTTCGCCACGATCCCGCCCTCTCCGTCGAACTGGAGCGTCCCACACTGCGTCCCACACTTCGGCGCGAGTGGGCGCGAACAGTGCCGAACGAGAACAGCCAGAGAGTGGCGGAAATACTATCATTTGGCAAGGGATAGCGAACATCGGAGAACGTGGAAAACCGTAGGTTCTAAAGACACCCCATCCGCCATTTCCCCTTCCCTCATGGTTCTTCGCGGTTCGCGACTTTGGCGCGACCGCTTGAAAGCGCATCGCTTTCCACCCAAAGCCGTTCGCGATGGGTCGCACTTGAACGCCGGAATGCGTCGAGCGATGATGGGTGGCTCTTGTCGGGAAGCGGGGTGGTGGGTCGGCGGTCATGTGACGATGGCTCCCACCAGGGCAGCGAGCAGGGCCTTTCCGCGCCGCCGAGCGTTATGAACGAACTGGAAGAAGGCGAGATAGAGGGGCAACGTGTCCTGGGAGATGCCGCGGTGCGGGCGCAGCCAGGAGCACAGCAAGGACCAGACGCCCTCGATGGTGTTGACGTGAACCTCGCAAAAGCCGTCGCCATCCTCGTCGCGGGCGTCTTCACCGTGGGCGTGACAGACGGTCTTGTGCGCGTAGGCCCAGGTCTCCAGACGGGCGTAGATATCGTACTCGTCGGTGTGGATCATATGGCGCGACAATCACGGTGAGAACGGGTGTCAATCACGATGAGAATGAAGGACGCCGTCGTCGCGACGGAGGTCGGGCGTAGCCCGGCCGAAGACGCGCCGACGGCGTTGGCGTCCGTCCGAAGGGACAGA